>NZ_JBEAFH010000052.1:0-133755 GCF_040061575.1 Klebsiella sp. CB_Kp196 | reverse complement strand
AAAACCAACCGACATTACTAACTGAAGGTTGTATCTAACTCTGGGGGCAGGTCAATGCCATGACGAGGCTCGGCAAAAGTACAAAGAAGATTTTGTAGGTTATACTGTAGTTCAAAAAGATTTGTTTGATGAAGCGACTGTCGAGCAGGTTATAAATAGAGCGTTACAGACAACGCCTCAATACACGCAGACTCACGATGACAGCTCTATGGTTGCATATTCTTATGTCCCTGATAATTTTGCCAAAAACTATACCGTAAAATTCACTTATGTCTTCGTGAAGCGACCATATATTAATAAAGACAACTGTGTCCTTCTTTCGGCATCAGTAAAATCAGAGCTTGATATGAGCTGGCTGAATAAACAGGCCAAGTGATTTGCATACTTAGACCGGAATGCTTTTGACTTTCCTTCGACCCAGTACGTCAAACGTTGTATCTTTCTATAAGAGGCTTTTGTAAGCCTCTTAATTATTTATTAAACCAGTAAAGCCCCAGGATATTCAGTAAATAAAAAATTATCGGGCATGACAAAGCAATTTATTAACATGTCACCCTTCGTGCAAATCAGACGTGCGATAAGGGCCAGTTTCTTGATAGTTTGGGTCTTCATTGAGAAATACATATTCTACTAATTGGAGGCATCACCGTTTGATTAATGGCGTTAAGATACCATCCTTACCTGTTAATACCTGACCGGACTGGAGGGCATTAAGTCTTTGTCGAAATCGAAGGGCTGGGACATGTGTCATTCCTTTTTTGAAGTATATTATTGGAATGACACAGAATTTCTAACGCGCTTTAAAATTTATAATTGACTTACAAGCTTCACTATCTGTGCTATTTTTTCTTGTTTTTGTAGATAATCACCATAAGAACGGAGTGCTCCATCAATCAATGTTTCATAATAAACAATACGTCCGTTTACACCTTCCATCATTGAATCTACCCATTTTTGCCCACGATCAATATCGCTGATTTCCTCACCCAGAACAAAAATAACCTGAACATGAGGCTCTTTATTAGGCTCTACTTTTCTTGAACATTTTTCGACAGCTTGTTTGTATTTCGCACCTTGTCCAGTTAAAGCGTAAGCAGACGTTTTAACACTTGCTCTTTTGAGTTCAATAATGAGATGAACTCCAGCAGTATTTCGATATTTAATATCAAGCCTGCCTTTTTTCTCATCATCACTCAGACCTGCATCTATATCGTCCCACTCCTTCTGAACATTTGTTTCCATTCTTTCTGTACCATTGGCCCTTTCCCACGAAGGGTCTAGTAACCAAAGATGCGTAAATAAATATTTTTGCAACACTTTTTCTTTTTCATTTTTATCGACAAGATTTTCAAATTGCTTAATCACATCAACTCTACTTTTTGCGATTTCATAATAAAGTGTTGCTTCAAGGTCATCTTGCTTTGCCAATAGTGGAAGAAGTTTTGAAGCATCAAGAACCATGTCGTCAGCTAGCTCAGAGCTCATCTCTTGAATTCTTAATCTTTCAAAAGCAAAAATGGCATGTTTAAATAATTCTCTTTTTTTAGAATCATCTTCTAAAGGTAAAGATTCAATGCGAGCAAGAAGTTTTTTTGCGTGGGGTTGAGAACCACCGGTCAGAGAATCGAGCCAATTTGATAAAATTGGGTTAGCATCTGTTGCTTCTTCCACACCTGTCTCCTCACGCCAAGCCGACCATTGACCAGCAATTTTTCTCATTGTTTGCTTTAAGAATGCTAATAGATATTGATAACGCTCATCATCCTGAACAACTCGTTGCCTGTCGCTAGTTGCAATATCATCTTCTTCATCTGTATCTAGAAAGTCCGCTTCCAATTGACCTGTAAGATATTTTGTGTATAAACCGCCATCATTTATATCTTCCAAGATATTTTCTTGAAATAGTCGCCCTCTTGATAACACAATAATATTATTAAGATTCCCTTCTGGAGACTTTAATTGACCAGAACTCTTAACACTTCCGATCCAGCCTTTTATAACCCAGGCTGGATTTGGGGCCTTCTCTAGGTTTGTAGGTAGTTTGGTGCTATTTTTTAATTCAGGACATACACGAGTAAAATCTATCCCAGAGTCCATATCCCAAAAGAATTGTAAGTTAGACAAATCTTCCCTGTCTTTTATAGTAATTTCAGTACTATCAACAAAGACTTTAAACGATTCACTGCCAATTACGCTGAACCGACGAGCGATCTTTTTTCTTAATGCGCTTGCCGTCAATGATAATCTTTTTTTCTTTAATTCTCTTAAAACTATTTGAGTGCCGCTATCTATCGTTAAAAATTCAAAATCTAAAGGAGTAGGATGGTAGTTGCTGCCACCATTATCTATTTCCTTTTGAATTTCATCAGCATGCATGATAAGGCCATGAAGTTGACCATCTTTAAAAGAACTAACTTCGACACTATTAGCTATAGAAAATAATGAAAGCTTACCGATACCTTTACGGCCCATCGGTTTTCTACCCATCGGGGTTAATCTCAATTCCGGTTTGTTTCTTTTGCTATAGCCGACGTAAAGATATCTCTTATTCATATCATCAATAGTCATTCCAAAACCATTATCTTTAATAATAATTTCGTTTTCATTGAGTGATATATCCACACGAGTGGCATCTGCATCCCATGCATTGGCTACCGCCTCTGTTAACACTGCTGCAACATTACTGTAAAGGTTTATACCAAGATGTCCCAAAACACTTAAACCAACTTGCATGGTGTAAATATGCTCAGTTTCAGTATTCTTTCGCCCCAGCGTACTATTTTCCATTACTATGTCCGTCCAGTTTATTTTGTATGTGTTTTACAAAACTTTCTCCAACTACTTCTCCTAGCCTTACAGGAACAGCATTACCAATCATACGGCCTAATCGAGTAAAACTGACCTCTTCACTATGTGGAAGAAATTCATATGTTTCAGGAAAGCTTTGAAATATAGCTGCTTCTCTCAAGGATATGGCTCTATTTTGTACAGGATGACCAAAACGCCCATTTCCGTAGCCAAAGCATAAAGTCGTCATCGTCGGAGCGGGAGTGTTCCAACTCATTCGACCATATACGGATGTATAAGTTTTCCCTGACTCTTTTTTGTGGCAGTTTGCGATTAAACTTGGATCCCAGTCTTCCCAAGTGCCGCCTTGTTTTGACTGTTTAATCCGTTCTAAATTTATTCGAGTAAGGTTAGCACAAGCATGTAATGGGTCTTTTTTATCGATCTGACCAGCCTCAAGAGGTGGGAGATGACTAATAGCATCACGAACTGTCAAATAATTATTAGCGTGGGTCGGTTCATCTAAATTAATCTCACCGAATTTTGATGCGAGAAGGACTAGACGTTGCCTTTTTTGCGGTACACCATAATCAAGGCAATTTACAACTTCTGACCATACATGGTAGCCATTTGCCTTAAGGGTTCTCCTGAAATTTAAGAATACCTCGTGGTCACGAAGCTGAGGCACATTCTCCATCGTAACTAAATCTGGTTGCGTCTCAACCACCAATCGGCTAAATTCGTCTAACAACTTCCATTTATTATTATCTACAGCTTTTTTACCTTTTTGATAGGAAGAAAAAGGTTGGCAAGGGGCACACCCAGCCAGCAGTTTAATGGCACCATCCCCCCATAGTCGTAAGAGATCCTTACCAGAAACTGTGCTAATGTCTGCATGTATGTATGAAGCAGAATTATTTTTCTCATAGGCCCACTTGCAATCAGGGTCCAAATCGACACCAGCATGTACTTTTATCCCTGCACGAATTAATCCATGTGATAATCCGCCCACTCCGCAAAAGAGGTCTATCGCGCTAATTCTGGTCATTTATTGTTCGCTCATGCTGTCTACTTGAATGCAGTAGGCTAGCTACCATACCACTTGATTTGTCAAGAAGGCCTGATATGGCTCCTTGTGTATATGTTTATCACTATAATATTTATATGAAAAGAAAATACAATATTTCTCAAGTTCAAACAATTTCAAAATAACACTTAAATCAATATTATCATTTAAATTCAGTTGGTTAAGAAGAAAGAGTGTCTATCTCATAGGGGCTTTGTTGAATAAATCAGATTCAGGGCGAGAGTCTCTGTAGCTGACCGGGTGTTCAATCACCAGAACGGTGTGATAGCAAGGTCAGAATAGCGCAGAGGCCATCCCCTGAATGCTGGCGTTGCTGACTCATATCAGGCATGAATCGCCTCATCATCAAGCCAGAAAGTGATGGAGCCACGAGTAATCAGGGCCTTGTTGTAGTTGTTCCAGTTGGTGATTTTGGACTTCTGCTTTGCCACGGAACTGCCTGCATTGTCAGTCAGGATGATGCGTGATCTTATCCTTCAACTCAGCAAAAGTTTGATTTATTCAACAAAGCCAGCGCTAGATAAAAAAAACGCCAATTATTTATGATTTTATTGCCATAAGCAATATCGCTGAACTTGTTTTCGCCAAGGCATGAATCACGAAATCAACCGCGAAGATCCTCTATAAAGTGGACTGATCCCACAACCGTAGAAGTTTCCTATCCTCACGATGA
Organism: Klebsiella sp. CB_Kp196; assembly: GCF_040061575.1. Lineage (NCBI taxonomy): Bacteria > Pseudomonadati > Pseudomonadota > Gammaproteobacteria > Enterobacterales > Enterobacteriaceae > Klebsiella > Klebsiella sp. CB_Kp196. Next base: position 129,208 of record NZ_JBEAFH010000052.1, on the reverse strand, counting down.
GACCTATTCAAAGGACTCCGGACTGATGCCGCCCAGGTGATTGTGGCGCCAGGCAATGTAATCAAAGATGTCCGCAGCGGCTTGCTTTGGGATTGTCTGGCTGCCAGCCGCTCAACTACCGGAATCCGCAGGTACTTTAACGGGACTTTATAAACTGATAAACATTGACCTTGATAGAGGGCTCCCGCCACGCGTCATGCTATTCTTACTCGTAGTTTCTCCAACGAATTCAATACAATGTACATTGATAAATTTTTAACTGAATATGATGAGTCGCTGACCGGCGAGATGAATATCGACCCTTTGGGTCAACTGGTTATCTGGTCATCCTGGGGACAGGATCTCTTTCACGGCCGCATAACTTCTATTGCCAATGATGTCAGGCAATATACGCTCAACCTGCTGCACCACAGCGTCATCCGAAAAATAATGCTGGATGATGCTGTGCAAACCGCTGGCGCGATGAAAATATGCTATCCCAAAAAGCAGCTCAGGGAGTTTATCGCGGCAAGCCTTATTCATCTGGAGAATATTTATATTTATTCGATGTTAGGGGCGGAACAGGACGACGTAACACTCGCGGGAGTGCAGGGGATTAATAAGGCCAGGGCAAAATGGCATATCTCTGATAAGAACCCTCAGCTCACTTTTGGCCATCAGAAGGAAAGTGAACTGCTGACAAACCAGCTTGCGCTCGGTACTAACGGCCGCTATAAATCGCCAATGATCAGTATGCGTTTTTTCACGACGACCTACGACTATGATCTGCCGGATAGTAAGCCTGTATGGGATGCCACCGAGGCCTATATACAGCAGATCTCCGAGTTATGCCAACTGCGTGATGCTGCGCTGACCTATCTTAAGTCGTTGATGTGCGAAGAAAGCAAAGATGCCCTGACGTCCTTCTTCAAGAATATCCCCGACAGTCTTAAAACTCGCTACGTCAGCACATTTCGCAACCCTAAACATGTGGGCAACTACTCGCAGGCATTCTGGCTCGCCAGAACCGGACTCAATAAAAATGGTGCAGGTGCCATTTATCGGGTACTGGAGCGAGAACGAAAATACCCTGAGCAATCACCTTTGCCGATTTCGAGTGTTTTTCTTGAAGCCAGGAAGAATGCCGATGCAACGATGGAAATGGAAGAATGCGAGCGGCAAACGCTGGGATACATTATTGAGGCAGAACCGTTTCTGTCTTTAATTGACCTGATGTTCACAGGACTAAGGCGGCAGAGCCAGCAGAGCCTCGACGACTTCGCGCTATTCTGGCAGCGGAACGGACTGACGACTCAGAGTTTACCTCAACTGTCGATGAGGATTGAGCGAAACAATGAGCTGGTAGCATCGCTTTCCGGTACACCCAACAGACGCTTTCGGCAACTACTTGCGCTAGCCAGCGCGCCGTCTCTGGAGGAGCAGGTGCGTGGGCTGCTGGCGTATCATAGTGGACTGATGGAAGCCCGTGGGCAGTTTCCATGGATTATCTTTGAAGGAAATATCATCTCGCTGCAGACTCCACCTGTAGCTATTGATCTGGAACGTAAAAGTAGCGATTGGGTAAACCATTATTACATACCGCAATTTCGTCATTTACTGGATGGATTATGGGGAGGTGAAGCGTGAAGCTCCTTGATGCGTTTAAAGAGCAAATAGCGCAGATGGGGCCGCTGAAACGAGTCTGGCTCACGACCTTTAATCTCGATATCGCGTTTGTCGAAAGCCGGATTCTTCCGGCCGTCCTGGATATCGACCCGCCTGTAGGTCGCATGGACTATGAAGGGCTGCAGCGGGCATTAAATGAAAGCAATATTGATTTTCGCGTTTATTGCGATCCGCGAATGATCGCCCTGGATAAACCTAAAAGAACCTCAATTGCAGTTTATCCCGTGTCGGTGCGTAAGCTTGCTGCGGATGAAGCATTATATCTGGACGGGGAGCACAGCCTGTTTCATCCCAAGGTGTTTTACCTTGAAGATAAGAACAAGAAAATTGTCCTCGGAGCCGGAAGCGCGAATCTTACGCTCAGCGGCTGGGGGCGGAATCAGGAGGCCGTGGACTTTCGGACGGTTTCCAGCAATGCGCAGTATCAGCAGATAAAACAGTTTTTTACGGCATTTGATGAGGGTGTTAACAGCAGTGACTTTTTCCCTGTGCGTCGCAGATTCTACGGTAAGGACTTGGGCTGGACGTTTATTCATAGTCTCAGCGCGTTCACGCTGATGGATGCGCTAAGCGCGAATGGTGAATTGACAACGCTCAGCGTCTGGTCTCCTTATCTTGCCGATAATTTGCCTGCTCTGATAGCGAAGTTAGCAGGGCCTGATCTGCGCGTTGAGCTGGTGCCTGATCTTGCTGCAGGGCAATTCATTCGTACACGCTGGGGAGAGGAGCTGCAGGCGCTAATTGCGGTACAGCGATTGACGTTGTTTAAACCTCCCGCCGAACGTGATCCGCGATTAATGATGACGCACGCCAAGCTGTGGCTGGGAGAGAGTACAACGGGCCGTCACCTGGCGATAGGCTCCTGGAACTTCACCGGACCAGGCTGCAGTAGTCTGAAGGTAAAGGGGAGAAATGTTGAAGCCGGGATCGTACATTCCGTCAGCAAACGGACCACGTTGTGCTCGATAGTGTGGGTTGTGAATGAGAGGGATTTTGCCAGTGAAGAATTGCTGGAAGAGGAAGCCCTGGTGCCGGGCAGTCTCCCGCCTTTCGACTTGACGGTTATTTTTGACTGGCAGCGCTGCGAATACAGGCTTACCGGAAAGTGGTTTCTCGGCAAGCCGAAGGAGGAGCACAGGCTGCTTCTGCCCGGGATCAAAACACCGGTCAGACTTACGTGGAACACAGCTGACGGTACGCTGGCATCTCCTTTGCTGATAAATGTCGAGCAAAGCGCAGCACTGCTGGATAGCCCTTTCTATATGCTGCGTAAAACCGGTGAAGCGGACTGGACAGGGACTATTGTTGAAACGGGCTCAGAATATCGCCGCGCCCTGCGCTTTAAATCACTGGACGATATTCTAGACAGTTATATGAATTCCTCCGAACCTGAGCAAAGCGATAATCTGATACTCCGCAGCGTGGCAGGTCATGATGAATTATTCAGCGAGGAGAGCGACGAGACAGGGTTCCTAAGCCCGGAAGCTACCAGCTACTTCCGACTGTTTCAGGCAATGCGGCTACGCAGTAAAGCGTTATCAGCCATGGATAATAAAGAACAACTACACCGTCGCCTGTTCAGCGAACCCGGTTGTCTGCTGGAACTGGCAGAAATGGTCAAAGCGCGAGTTGAAAAGGAACCCGCGTCAGTGTTCAACTGGTTTCTGACACATGAGGTCAATAGCATGGTTGCTCTGGCACAGGCGAGATTTGATGATATCAATAAAGAAAATGCATCGAGCGCCGCAGATATTTCCGCGCATCAGTGGAGCTCAGTGCGCGTTTCTCCCCCACCTCTGAAGGGGAAAAAAAGTACCCAACGTTATCTGGATATCATCCGTAAAGAGTGTGGATATGATAACTAAACAACCTCAGCCTGTTACGCCTCATTGTGTCTCAGAAAAGATGAACTTTGATGTAGCCGACCCCTTATGGCGCTACGAAACGTGCAGCACCAGCATGGCGGCAAAGCAGGCTGAAGGCGTAGCGGGCCTGTGGAATTTGCTTGCTGATCAGCGGGTAGCGCTGCTTGCCGATGAAGTGGGTATGGGAAAGACCTATCAGGCAATAGCAGTGATGCTGCTAATGTGGCAGGAGAAGCCTGATGCGCGCATTCTGGTCATGGCCCCAAACTCGACACTGTGCAACAACTGGAAAACAGAGTTCACTACCTTTATTCATAAGCATCTTAGAATGAAAGATAACCCCTTTACTTCTTATAAGGGAAAGGAAAAATACGCGCCGCAGTTTCATGGTCGGCTGAAAGAACTGAGCGCAGCTATTAAAGAAAAGTCTCATTATTTCTTTCTGACCACTATCTATTCGTTGAGCGGACTGGTACCGAAGGATGAAAAAGACAATGCATTTTTTGTCGCTGAGAAGTATGGTGAAATGTATAGGCAGGAAATAAAAGATGCTCTCGATGGTGCGGGTTTTGATTTGATTATCATCGACGAAGCTCACTATTTCCGCAACCGTAATGACAGCCAGCGAGCAGGTGCGGCACGTACTTTCTTTGGGGAAGGGAAAGACCGGCTGGCCCGAAATGCGCTGCTGCTGACCGCAACGCCAAATCATTCTGCGGCACGGAATATATACGATATATTAAGTTACTTCACAGATATTACGATGAAGTATGACATGGATGATGTACGTTCTTTGATGGAGAATTTCGCCATCCGTCGATTGCGGAAGATGTGCGGGAGCGATAATCAGCATTACAGTAAATATGCATATCGTCGGGAGCAGGCAAGTGCCGCCAGCTTTTCTGGTAGCGCTGAGGCAGAGCTGTTTTTTGCCTTTTATCAAAAAAAACTGGTTGAAGAGCTGGATAAAGAGAACAAAGGCAGCGGCGACAAGCGGATGATGTATGGATACCTGGAGGGTTTTGAATCCACTGGCAATATTGAGAATGAGCAGGATGCACATGATAATGAGCATACTCAAACTGATTTTAGCCGGGCGCTGGATACGTCTCTGTTAACCGGGCTGACGCGGCAGTTTCATGATGTTTACCACCGTTTTCCGGATCATCCCAAATACGATGTACTGGTCAATGAGTGTATGTCCGACGATCCCTTTGCATCTCAGGCACTATATAGCCGCAAGCATCTGGTCTTTGTCCGCCGTATCCCGTCGGTGCGCGAGATAACTCAGCGTATTAATGCTCGCTATGATGAGATGATGGCTGAGCGATTGATTCGGCTTTGGCAACTGCCGCCGGAGGCGTTGGAGAAATGGCGCAGTACGCGCTGGTCCCGGGAAGAGTATGAAAACCTTATATCGGAAAAAACTATCAATTCTCAGGATACAGATGAGCCTGCAGAGGAATGCTTACTGGACGATGATAGCGAAGAAAATGAAGCAAAGCTTTCCAGCAGGATCGCGGCGCTTTTCGTGACCAAAACGAGTGGCATACTGCGGCGCACGGACTGCAGTAACGTCAGCCTGCGCTTTCGCCGTCCGGAGAGTTTGTTATCGCTGTTTCTGGAACCTGCCCGCGATGGTATTTCGGCAACTTATGCACAGTATTATCGCAGAGAGTCCGGAGAGCGGATGCGTGATAGCTACAGTGATGCCGCGAGGGATATTCGTCAGGAAATGCTGGTGGAGAATGTTTCAAACTATGCCCACCCGATGCCTACGGCCTGGGGAATTATGTTCGATTTACTTCCTGAGCAGCATCAACATCAGATCAGGACATGGAAAGCGCAGCCGAACGGCATGGCGATAGTCGAGAACCTTGCCAACTATCTGCGCATTGGCTACCTGTTTGCCAGCCCGGTGATGGTCGAACTTTACTGTTGGTTTACTGAATTTAACCGTGTATCCCAGCGCGGCGATGCCCAGCAGCGCTATCTGCAATTTATTGAATGGGTGACGCCGAAATTCAAGGATTCGCTGATACTGCGTTATTTCTCGGCAGCCATCCAAACATTTGAAACGCTGTGTGAGAAGATTGTTGGCCAGCCGCTTGATAATAGCCTTTACGCCTGGCGCGAACTCAGCAGCCTGAACAGTCCGGCATGGTACGCCAGCGGTGAGTCTCACAACCGTGAGCGGCTTATACGCGGGTTTAACTCGCCATTCTTCCCGGATGTGCTTGTGGCGACTTCGGTGATGCAGGAAGGCGTAAATCTGCATCTGCAATGCCATAAAGTCCATCATTACGGCATTGCCTGGACTCCCGGCGATAATGAGCAGAGGAATGGTCGCGTCGATCGCCTCTTTGGCCGCGTGAATATGCTGCTTAGAGAGAGCAGTAATGCCGAGATGGTTATTAATTATCCTTATCTCGCAAGCTCCTTCGATCAGGATCAACTGGCTTCATTCATTCACCATAAGTACGTCGTGGAGGAAAAACTGGATAACTGTGAAACGCAGAGTTTCAATCGAGAAATTGATACGAAAGAGAGTACATCGGGCTGGCGTCGGTGGCTACGGAAGCCCGTCAGGGATCGCGAAGTTGAAGATCCTTACCCGGCAAAGTTTGGTCACCAGTAGTGGCGTTATTGATGCTCTGGGAAATAAACCTCGCCTCTCTAACAGAGACATCAGCCATGGCGGAATATTTCCGGAATACCGGAAGCACTACTGACTGGCGCAAACTGCTGAAGCTGGTACCCCTTATAATGTATTGCGTCAGAGTATCGATACACTGACGCATATCGAGTGTTTTGTGTGCTAGCAAGATGGGTTTCAATTTTAGTAGAGGGACCAGACTCTCATCATGCCATCATAAAAGCATCCAAATCGTCCGCATTTTTGATAATTTTGTTTTTATCGACACCGTAAGCTTGTGCCAGCGTAATGCTTGCTTCCAGCAACTGGCGGTTGTTTTCCACGTTGAAGGCTGCAGTTGTCAGCTCACCTAATGCCTCAAACTCGGACAGAATACGCTTAAGCGCCCGCTGCTCAATGTCATTCAAACGGCGGTTGAAATCGTCCATTTTCGCCTGCAAAGCCTGGCTGGTTTTGCCATCCAGATTTTTGGCAACAGTGACCAGAAACTTCCCTGAGATAGATCCAATCAGTGCTCCCAATACAGGCACAGGGATTAATGTCTGACCAGCAATGGTCATAGCGCCCACAATGGCTGATTCAGCGCAGACTATAAGCCCGAGATCGGTAAACTCATCGAGATCTATCTCACCACGCTGAAAAGACATATTAAGGCTTCCTACCCCCTTGGCTGCGGTAACTAATGCGCTGGCGAAGGGGGCTCCCATTGAGGCGTAATTTGTCAGGGTGTAAATCGCCCCTGCGGACACGCCCCCTATAGCTGCTCCTTTCAGCGTATCCAGCCCTACGTCCTGCCAGTCCTCTGTATCGAATTCGCCACGGAAGATATTTTTACCGTCCCGATACTTGCGGTAAGTACCCGTTCCGAGAGCAAAAGTGGCCCCGAAGGCTGCCCCCATAGCTGTAGCTCGCATGGCTTCGTTGAGCGAAGGTTGGTGTTCTTCAACGATTTCGGCTTTTTTTACCTCATTTTTCTCTGCTACTTCCTGTAACACTCAACGCCCCTGCTGGACCACTGGCGGTGCAAGAAGAGCCGAAGATCCTCAATATAACCTGTGAGGTGGCATTCCGGCATGGAACGCTCCGCCTCAACGGCACTGTCAGCGAAAAGCTCCTGACTCTTCTGATACAGGAGCTCAAACGGTGATCCCGTTATGCGGAAGATGGCTGGGCCGAAGCAAACAACAACATCGCTAAATGCCCTGCGGACGGTCAGTCTGGGTCGTAAAAACGTCCTGTTCTTCGGCTCTGACCACGGTGGTGAGCGGGGAGCACTGCTGTACAGCCTGATCGGAACGTGCAAACTGAATAGCGTGGATCCAGAAGGCTACCTCTGCTATGTGCTTGACGTCATCGCCGACTGGCCAGTCAACCGGGTCAGCGAACTGCTACCCTGGCGCATCACACCGCCAACTGAATAACACATCCCCGTCAATACGGCCCTCGGTGTACGCTTACTCACCTCTGTTCAGGTGGCCAAATTCAGTAAACCACAACAGACCGAATGTTATTAGCCATGTTATCGGCGTTTTTCCAGGATAAGATGGCTGTGAGGCATTTTCAGAAGGAATTATTGTGGCGACTAAAATGTGGATGATCCGCGGTGATGGCGGAAAATTGTATGATGACTTCAGGGACAAACAGGTTGTTGCTATCGGCTGGTCGCAGCTCGCACCCTATGTCAAACCGGGGTGCTCAAGAGAGCAGTTGTTTACCCGGTACCAAGAGATTGAGCCACAGACTAAGCCTGGCACAGTTCGTTCTGGTGCTTCTCAGGTCTGGCGCTTTGTAAATGAGATGCAGAAAGGCGACTGGGCTATCACTTATTCACCTTCTAATCGGACCTATTTACTAGGGAAAATTGCCTCAGATTTTGAGTTTCATGCCGAGTGGCTTGAAGATGGCATGGGCATCGCCCGTAAAGTGAAGTGGAACGCGGAAGAGATTAAACGCGATAGTCTGAGTGATGCAACCAGAAACACCCTTGGCTCTACGCTGACGGTTTTTCAGGTGCCTGATTTTGCCGTGAATGAATTAGTGCAGGGCAAAAAGCCTGTCTCAGATGTCGTGCCGGAAGTACCTGTTTCAGATGGAGAGGATGAGGTTGTTTCTAATACTCTGCGCGACATGGAAATGATCGCTTTTGAAGGCATCAAAGATCGTATCAACCGTCTCGACTGGGATGAGATGCAGAATCTGGTCGCTGGCGTGTTACGCAGCATGGGATATAAAACTCAGGTATCGCCTGCTGGTGCTGATCGTGGGAAAGATATCATTGCTTCCCCTGACGGTTTTGGCTTCGAAAATCCACGTATTATTGTTGAAGTGAAGCACCGGCGGGAACAGATGAGCAGCCAGCAAATTCGTAGCTTTATCGGTGGCCGTCATAAAGACGATCGCGGGTTGTATGTCAGCACAGGCGGATTCAGCAAGGATGCACGTTATGAGGCCGATCGTTCTACAATCCCGTTGACGCTATGGACGCTGGACGATTTGGTACGCGCGTTAGTGGAAAACTATGAGCAGGTGGATATAGAGACTAAGCTATTGGTTCCACTAAAGAAAACGTATTTGCCTGCATGAGGCATCAGCATTGTCACTGTGTAAACAGTTACTGTAGTTACATAGCTCTGAATTGATCATGCTTATGTGATAGCATCGCAGAACCATTAGATCTGTCTGTTGTAGGGATGGAATGGGGAACGAAACATATGCATTTCCCCTCCATCTCACAGAGCCATCATGCATTAGTGCTTTTAAGAAACAGGCAATCTTTTGGCTACAGTCAGGGGCTGCTGTTGACCAGGTATAACTAGACATCCAGTGATGTGTCCCCTGACTAATAATGCTGAGATTGCCCCGCGTTATTGAGTGATAGCCTGAGGCAGACTCCATTTTAGGTTGCCGCGAGAGAGTATCATGAAACTGATTGATAACATTAATGCGTTATTAGGAGATGAGCTGAAGCAGACGTTACAACCTGGTGTGAAGCTTAAAATCGCAGCATCCTGCTTTTCAATTTATGCATTTGATGCTCTGAAAGAACAACTTGAAAATATTGATAGTCTGGAATTCATTTTTACTTCCCCTATATTTGTAGAGGAAGAGGCGGTTGATAAACTCAGAAAAGAAAAACGCGAGTTTCATATTCCCGGTGAAAATAAAGAGCGAAGCTTTTTTGGTAGTGAGTTTGAAATCCAGCTAAAAAATAAACTGACTCAGAAAGCGATAGCCCGTGAGTGTGCGGAATGGATTCGCCGTAAAGCTCAATTTCGTTCAAACTTAACTCCAGCACCGATGCAGCCTTTTGCTGTTATTAAAGCAAATGATAAGGAAGTTGTCTATCAGCCTTTGCAAGGGTTCACGGCGGTGGATCTTGGGTATGAGAAAGGCAACGCTGTTTCCAATTTAGTTCTGGGCATAGATGAATCGTCGTCAACGGCAACATTTCTGACGCTCTTTGAACAAATCTGGCAGGATAAAGAAAAACTGACTAATGTAACCGAACGCTTGGTACATTACATGAGTACGGTCTATCTGGAGAATCCACCTGAACAGATTTATTTCCAGCTACTTTATAATCTTTTTAGCGAGTTTTTAGAAGATATCAATGACGATGTACTGCCAAATGATAAGACTGGCTATCAGGAAAGTTTGATTTGGAATAAATTATTCAACTTTCAAAGGGATGCGGCGACCGGTATTATTAACAAACTGGAAACCTTTAATGGCTGTATTCTTGCCGATAGCGTCGGTTTGGGTAAGACATTTACGGCACTGGCCGTAGTTAAGTATTACGAGCTGCGTAACAAGTCAGTGTTGGTTCTCTGTCCGAAAAAACTGGCGGATAACTGGACCAACTATAATCAGAATCTCGTTACTAATCCGTTTGCAAAAGACCGGTTTAACTTCGATGTACTTTGTCATACTGATTTGCAGCGCACTCGAGGAGAATCGTTAGGTATTGCGTTGAATCGGATCAACTGGGGAAATTATGATCTGGTAGTGATCGATGAATCACATAACTTTCGTAATAATCAGGCTTTTAAAGAGCGAGAAACACGATACCAGACTCTGATGAATAAGGTAATTAGAGCAGGAGTCAAAACTAAGGTTTTGATGCTTTCAGCTACACCAGTAAACAACAAATTTAGTGATCTGAAGAATCAACTGGCTCTGGCGTATGAAGGAGATCCTGGTTCTCTCCATCAGCAGATTGGTACTCAGTCAGGAATAGATGAAATATTTCGGCGTGCGCAGAAAAGTTTTAATGTATGGGCGGAGTTGTCGCCGGAAAATCGCACCGCTTCAGCGTTATTGAATGCACTTGATTTTGATTTCTTCCGTTTGCTTGATAGTGTGACTATTGCACGCTCACGCAAACATATCCAAACTTTTTATGACACCAAAGACATTGGTCGTTTTCCTACGCGTAAGAAGCCTCTTTCATTCCAACCCTCTCTGACAACCCATGAGCAGGTGATTGGTTTTAATACTATTTTTGAGCAGTTATCCAGCCTACGTTTAGCTGTTTATGCCCCGGTCAGTTATATTCTGCCGAGTCGTATGGCTAAATATGAAGCACTATATGATACCAGCGTAAAAGGTGGCAGTACGTTGCGTCAGGTTGACCGCGAGAAGGCCTTACAACGGTTGATGACCATAAATCTGCTTAAGCGGCTGGAAAGTTCAGTACAAGCATTCAGGTTAACGCTTAGTAGTTTGCAAAAAATATTACGTGATGCTTTGCACAATATTGCCGCGTTTAAGGCTAGCGGTTTAGAAGAGGAGCTTACCACGGTTGATTCTGATAACGGAATTAGCGATCCGGATATTGAGCTCGACCTTGAACTTGATGATTTGGAAGAAGCTTTCTCGACTGGTGGGAAAGTCAAAATTAATCTGGCGGATATGGATTTGCCCTCGTGGGAATACCATCTTGTCAATGATCTAACCATTATTGATGAACTCTTAGATGAGATGGCGAGAGTAACGCCGGAACATGATGCTAAGCTGTTGCATCTGAAAGGTGTGCTTGAAAATAAATGGGCAAATCCCATCAATCCAGGTAATAAAAAAATTCTGATCTTTACTGCTTTTGCCGATACTGCGGATTACCTCTATGAGCAGTTACATTATTTATGCTGGCAAAAACATGGATTACATCTAGGGAAAGTCACGGGAAGTAGTACTGTTAAATCGACGATTGGGAAGGGTTATGATTTTCAGAGCCTGCTGACGTTGTTTTCATCAAGATCAAAATCAAAGGATCAGATCTTGCCTGATGAACCAGCCAGTCTGGATATTCTGATTGGTACCGACTGTATTTCAGAAGGGCAGAACCTGCAGGACTGCGATTACCTCATTAACTATGATATTCACTGGAATCCGGTGCGGATTATTCAACGCTTTGGCCGTGTTGATCGTATTGGATCAACCAATGAATACATTCAGTTGGTTAATTACTGGCCTGATATCAGCCTTGATGAATACATCAATCTGAAAGAGCGGGTAGAAAACCGCATGGTAATTACCGACCTCACCTCAACAGGTGATGATAACGTCCTGACGGCGCAGGCTAACGATGTGGCTTACCGTAAGGAGCAGCTCAAACGACTGCAGGAAGAAGTGATTGACCTGGAAGATCTGAAAGGAGGCGTTTCGATTACCGATTTGGGTCTGAACGAATTTCGTATGGATTTGTTGGGGTATCTGAAAACTCATCCAGATATTCGTCGTTTACCTCACGGCTTGCATACGGTTGTATCTGCCGAACCTGCTAAAGGCTTGGTACCTGGTGTCATCTTTGCGCTGCGTAATCGCCATCATGGCGTCAACATAGATAGGCAGAATCGTCTGCATCCCTATTACCTTATTTATATTACCGATGATGGAGCAGTGGCTATCAATCATCTTCAAATCAAGACCCTTCTGGACAACATTCGTGCTGTTTGTAAAGGTTGCGAGATTACCGATGATGCAGCCTGTCAGCGTTTCAATCAGAAAACGCGTGATGGAAGGGATATGAGCCATTACTCAGAACTTCTGGATAGGGCAATTCACGCGATGGTAGCTGTTAAGGAACAGAGCGATATTGACAGCCTGTTTAGTGGTGGGCCTACTTCAGCGCTGAACAATGAGATTGCTGGGCTAGAACAGTTTGAATTGATTAACTTTATCATAATTCAAAACTCTGATGAGGACTGTGGATGATGACTCCACATTATCGTTTTCCAGCTTCAGCTGAGTTAAATCGGCGCTTACCGAAAGAAACGTTTTACCAAAGGTTGAATCCAGGTTCTGCTCTTAGACAAGCATTTGTGGTGCAACTGCAGGAGATTGTCTGGAAATATAAACTGGCGGATGGAACACTGAATCTTGCAGCAAACAGCGATTATCCGGAACTACAGGTCATCGACATTGAACTTAAAGACGGTGCGTCTGATATTGATGTGGCGGTACTGCGTGCAATTGATTCATTGATCGTGTTTCCTGTGTACTTCCGTGTCACCCGCAGGTGTAATGAGGTTCTACAGATTCAATATCAGCTGGGCTATAAGCACTCTGTTGCTGAGGTTCAGCATAAGGTCACCCCAATATGTTACTTCGCTTCGGGTTGGTTTTCGCTACCTGATGAAAAAGATCTCGTCCCGCTACCCGTGGCGTTGAATATCTCTCAGTTGTATCGACAGTTGCTGCAACCATTGGCTACACTGCCGCCTCGTCGTGATGAACCCTTAACTATGTGGATGGCGCGTTTAGAGGATATAGCCAGGCAGGAGAAGCGTATCAGCCAACAGCAGAAACAACTTCAGCGCGAAAAACAGTTTAATCGCCGGGTTGAGCTGAATCGTGAGCTGGTGAAACTCCGGCATGCACTAGCAGCCTTGCAGGCTGTAGATGACTAAATCTATTGATTATTATCAGAAAATTTTACGGGAATATTTATGGATAAGCTGAAAATGCACAGCCCTAATCTGGTAGAACAGAATATCGACAAGCTGGCGGCGCTGTTCCCCAACTGCGTAACAGAGTCTAAAGATGAGAATGGCAAGCTGAAGCAAGCTATCGACTTTGACCTACTTAAGCAGGAATTGTCGCGCCATATTGTCGATGGGCCGCAGGAGCGCTATCAGCTTAACTGGCCGGGTAAGCGTGAGGCGTTACTGACAGCCAATGCACCTATTGCTAAGACTCTGCGCCCCTGTCGTGAAGAGAGCGTAAACTTCGATACAACCCGAAACCTGTTTATTGAAGGGGATAATCTTGATGCGCTGAAGCTTTTGCAGGAGACTTATCTTGGCAAGGTAAAGATGATCTATATTGATCCTCCGTATAATACAGGCCGAGATTTTATTTATGATGATGATTATAGCAGCGATATAGATACTTACTTACGTGAATCCAATCAATTGGACGAGAAAGGCCAACGTTTAGTAAGTAATACTGATGCAAATGGTCGCTTTCATTCTGATTGGTTGAGCATGATCTTCGCCAGATTACGTCTTGCCCGAAATCTTTTAAAAGATGATGGTGTTATATTTATTTCTATTGATGATAATGAGGTAGATAACTTACGCAAAGTCTGTAATGAGGTCTTTGGGGAAGATAATTTTATTGCACAGATTATTTGGCAGAAAGTATTTTCTCCGAAGAATAGTGCTAGGTGGTTTTCAGAGGATCATGATTACATCTTAGTTTATGCAAGGAATAGTTCTTCTTGGACGCCCAATTTGCTTCCACAAACAGATGAAATGATCGCAAGATATAAGAATCCTGATAATGATCCCCGTGGTGTATGGCAATCAGATAATTTGACTGCAAGAAATAAATATGATGCAGGTCTTTATGCTGTAACTTGTCCTTCTGGCAAAATAATTGAGGCTCCGCCTAAAGGAAGTTATTGGCGTGTAAGCTACAATAATTTTCAGAAGTTGAACCAAGATAATCGAATTTGGTGGGGGGTAGATGGTAATAATATGCCTCGCCTAAAACGATTTTTGTCGGAAGTAAAGCAGGGACGTACACCTCAAACTTTATGGTTCTATAAAGATGTAGGGCATACTCAGGATGCCAAGAAAACATTACTCAAGTATGTTCCTTTTGAATATACAGAAAATATGTTTAATTCTGTTAAACCAGTTGAATTACTCCAGAGAATAATTCAACTTTCCAGTAGCCCCAATGATAACGATATTATTCTGGATTTTTTCAGCGGTAGCGCAACGACTGCCCATGCAGTTATCAAACAAAATGTAGAAGATGGCGGTAATCGTTGTTTTATTGGTATTCAGATTTCTGAACCCTTCCCAATTCCAGAGACAGGAATGTCATCTATATTTGACATGGGATTAGTGAGAATAAAAAATGTAACTAAAGAGATTGCTGAACAATCAGATACCAACTCGTCTGATTTAGGCTTCCGTGTTCTGAGAATCGACACCTCCAATATGTCCGATATCTACTACACCCCTGATGCCGTAACCCAGGACGATCTTTTCGATCAGGTAGAAAACGTTAAATCCAATCGCACCGAAGAAGATCTCTTGTTTCAGGTTATGATTGACTGGGGCGTCGATCTGACTTTGCCGATCCGTCGCGAAACTATTGCCAATAAAAAAGTCTTTTTTGTCGATACCCAATCGGGTAACAGCCATGGAGCACTGGTAGCCTGTTTCGATAAAACGGGCGGAATTGATGAAGATTTTATCAAGCAGCTTGCGGCATTCAGCCCGCTGCGGCTGGTTTTCCGTGATGCTGGCTTCGCGTCCGATGCAGCAAAAACCAATGCCGAACAGCTGCTAAAACAGCTTAGTGCTACCACCGACGTGAAAACTATCTAAGGGGCCGAGATGGGTACTGCATTAGATAAATTGACTATTCAGGGCTTTAAGTCGATTCGTGAACTTAATGACTTCAAGCTAAATAAACTGAACATCATTGTCGGGGCCAACGGTGCGGGAAAGAGTAATTTTATCTCCTTCTTCAAAATGTTACTCGCGCTCATTGAGGGCAATTTAAATCGCTATGTGCGTGACAATGGAGGCGCTGGTGATTTGCTGTTTCAGGGGCGTAAGATTACTCAGAAAATGTTTTTTGAAACCCACTTTGGTTCTCGTGGTTATCGCTTTACGCTAGTACCGACTCCGGCAGACGGTTGCGCCATCGAAAATGAAGGGCGCTACTACTCGGGGGGAACAACCGGATGGTGGGAATTAGGGGATAGCGATGATGGCAAATCCCTGCTGGCGATGGAGGTTTTGGAAAATAAACCTGATGCAGCATATTCAAAACCCGTCTATGGGGCTATCACTTCGTGGCGGATATATCATTTTCATGATACCAGTGCTACCGCGGCGATGCGTAATTACGAGATCGTTCAGGACTGTGAGGTACTGCGGACAGATGCGGCCAACCTTGCACCTTTCCTGATGAATCTACAGAAAGATCATCCACATCAATATAAAGCAATTATTGATGCGGTGCGGCTGGTCACGCCGTTCTTTGATGATTTTATTCTTAAGCCACGAAATCAGGGGACCAAAGAAGACGTCAACCTGAGCTGGAGACAAAAAGGGTCTGACTACCCGATGCAGCCCTACCATCTCTCAGATGGTTCAATCCGCTTTGTATGCCTTGCGACGGCGCTTCTACAGCCTAATCCGCCATCCACAATCATTATTGATGAGCCGGAACTGGGACTTCACCCGGCGGCTATCGTTATTCTGGCTGAGTTAATTCAGCAAGCGGCGCAGCGCACTCAAGTGATTGTTGCTACTCAATCGCCGGCGCTTATCGACCAGTTTGCTATAGACGATATTGTGGTGGTGAACCGCCAGGATGGTGCTTCGACGTTTACCCGGCTGGACGAGTCCGACTATGCGCAGTGGCTGGAAAGTTACTCTGTAGGAGAGCTCTGGACCAAGAATGTCATCGCCGGAGGCCCACGTTATGAATAGTTATATTAACGTGATTGCCATTGTTGAAGGTAAGACTGAGCAGGTATTCATTGAACAGATACTAGCCCCTTGGTTGGCTGAAAGGATGATTTTTATGACCGCCACGCAGGTAAGTAAACCTGGCCAGAAAGGTGGAGATGTACGTTTTAGTCGGGTGAGCCGGGATATTGGTCTTCATCTTAAGCAACGTACTGACACCTATGTCACGACGTTGGTCGATTATTATGGCGTGACGGAATGGCCGGGGATGGATTCGTTACCTGCTCAGCGAGCACCAGCGCAGATCGCTGAGCATTTGAATACTGCAGTGATGAATGAGGTCAATAATCTGTTTGCCGAACAGCAGTCCGCGCGGCGTTTTATCCCCTTTATCACGCTTCATGAGTTTGAAGCTTTGTTGTTTAGCGACAGTTCAATCCTGGCGGCAGAACTCGGTATACCTGTGGCTAATGTGGAGGCGGTTGTGGCTGAGTGCGGTGAGCCCGAAGCGATAAATAATGGTCGTGAAACCGCGCCGTCCAAGCGGTTAAACAGATGGACGCCGGAAGGGAAATTTGGCAAAACGACGCAAGGAATTGCGATAGCAAAGCGGATTGGAATTACCAGAATGAGAGAACAGTGCCCGCTATTTAATACATGGATTGCGCGGTTTGAGGCGCTGATGGTGGAATCAGCATGAAATTAAAATTTAAACATCAGGCATATCAGGCGGACTCAGTTCAGGCGGTTATCGACTGCTTTAAAGGCCAGTTACCCGATGAGGCTGCTCGTCGCTACAGAATCGACCCTGGTACATCTGCTCAAGGTCGCTCAGGCTCAACAACCTATGTTGAAGCTGGGTTCAAAAACGCCGATATTCAGCTAAGTGAGCCGCAGTTACTGAACAACATTCAGGCGGTACAGGCGCGTCAAAACCTGCAACTGTCAGCGGCGCTAGATAATTACCGGGATGCGAATGGTAATAAGCAGACCAAATATCATCCAGGAGCCAAACTCAATCTCGATATTGAGATGGAAACGGGTACTGGTAAGACATATTGCTATGTGAAAACCATTTTTGAGCTCAATAAACATTACGGCTGGAGTAAGTTTATTATTGTGGTGCCGAGCATCGCCATCCGAGAAGGTGTTTATAAGTCTTTGCAAATTACGGCTGAGCATTTTCTTGAGGATTATCACCGTCAGGCTCGTTTCTTCATATATAACTCGAAAGAGCTGCATCAGTTAGAAAGCTTCTCTTCTGATGGTGGTATTAACATCATGGTCATCAACGTGCAAGCCTTTAACGCGCGTGGTGCTGATGCTCGTCGCATTTATGAAGAGTTAGATGACTTTCAGACCCGTCGTCCAATAGACGTGATCAAGGCTAACCGCCCAATCATGATCCTGGATGAACCGCAAAAGATGGAAGGTGCTAAGACACTGGATTCTTTCGCCGAATTCAACCCTCTTTTTATCTTGCGTTACTCGGCCACTCATAAAACCGAGCATAACAAAGTATTCCGCCTTGATGCGCTGGATGCTTATAACCAGAAGCTGGTCAAAAAAATTGCAGTACGCGGAATTACTACGCGAGGGCTGGCGGGGACTAATGCTTACCTTTATCTGGAGAATATTGAAATATCTGCTAGTAAACCGCCTGTGGCACGACTGGAATTTGAGATTAAACTCGCTAGCGGTGCGATAAAGCGTGATGTGCGTAAGGTAGGTAAAGGCTACAATCTATTCGAACAGTCAAATGGGTTGGAGCAATATCAGGGCTTCGTCGTCTCTGACATTAATGCCAATACTGATACGGTCAGTTTTACTAACGGAGTTGAGTTGACGGCAGGTGATGCCAGTGGTGATGTCAGCGAAGAGGCTCTACGCCGAATGCAAGTACGGGAAGCAGTGAAAGCGCACTTTGAAAAAGAGCGCCAATTGTTCCCATTAGGTATCAAAGTATTGAGTCTGTTTTTTATTGATGAAGTTGCTAAGTACCGTGATTATGGTGCACCCGATGACAAAGGTGAGTACGCCCAGATCTTCGAAGAGGAATATCTTCGCGAACTCGAGTTACAGGCTGATCTACTGACACCAGATTACCAGTATTACCTGCATGGGATCCCGGTTGAAAAGACTCATAATGGCTATTTCTCAATCGATAAAAAATCTAAACGCCTGATTGATCCAGTATTAGGTAAAAAAGCGACGGAAGCCGATGATGTAGATGCCTACGATTTGATCCTGAAAGATAAAGAGAAACTACTCAGCTTCAATGAACCTACCCGCTTTATCTTCTCTCACTCCGCGCTCCGTGAAGGCTGGGATAACCCGAATGTATTTGTTATCTGTACGCTTAAACACAGTGACAACACCATCTCGCGTCGTCAGGAAGTTGGACGGGGATTGCGTCTGGCGGTTAATCAGTTGGGCGATCGGATGGACGATCCGCTGACAGTGCATGATATTAATCGACTAACGGTTGTGGCGAGCGAAAGCTATAAAGACTTTGTCACCGCGTTGCAAAAAGATATCAGCGAGTCTTTGTCTGCCAGACCGCGCAAGGCTGATGAGAAATATTTTATTGGAAAAATACTGCATACAGAACAGGGCGATATCAGGGTTGGTGATGACTTGGCGAAGAAAATTTATCGCTACCTGGTAAAGCATGATTATACGGACGATCGGGATAATATTACTGAAACGTGGCTTCAGGCCAAAAAAGCAGGTGTAATTGCACCTTTTTCTGACGATCTTCAACCATACTTTGAGCAGATAATTGGTCTTATTGATGGGGTGTATAGTGATGGTAATCTACCTCCGCTGGACAACGATCGTAAAGGTAAGACTAATCCACTCAATGTTAACTTTGAAAAGAAAGCATTTCAGGAATTGTGGGCCAGGATCAACCATAAAGCCATTTATCAGGTTGAGTTCGATACGGATGAACTCATCAGCAAGGCCAGTAAAGCGCTTGATTCACAGCTACGTGTAGAAAAACTACACTTTAATATTGTTCGTGGTGAACAGGTAGACGATGCTACTTGGGAACAACTGAAGACTGGCCAGGGTTTTGTTGCCCGTGAAACCGCACGTGAAGAATATAATGCTTCTATTCACTCGCGTGTAAAATATGATTTACTGGGTAAAATTGGTGAGCCTACTCGCCTTAAACGTAGCACTGTGGCTGCAATTCTCAGGGGAATCCAACCTGCTGTATTTGAACAATTCAAAAATAATCCAGAGGATTTTATTAGTAAGGCAGCTCAGCTTATTAATGAGCAAAAGGCAACGATGGTGATAGAGCATCTGACTTACCATCTTCTGGAGGATAAATTTGATGCAAGTATTTTTACTGCCGGGCAAATTAAGCAGGATTTTACCAATGCTGGTCAGCCTTTGAAAAAACATATTTATGATTACTTGGTTACAGATTCTGAGATCGAGCGTAAATTTGTCTACGGTGATCCAAAGTCGGTTGAGCAAGGTGGGTTGGAGTTGGCTAAAGAAGTCACGGTTTATGCCAAATTACCAAAAGGTTTCTTCATTCCCACTCCAGTTGGTAACTATAATCCTGACTGGGCAATTGCATTTGAAGAAGATGCAGTAAAGCATGTTTACTTTGTGGCTGAAACAAAAGGATCAATGTCATCGCTTCAACTTAAGGGAATGGAAGAGGCAAAAATTGAATGTGCCAGACGCTTCTTTGAACAATTAAACGCAGAGTTGGTTGCAAAAAATGTAACTTACAATGTGGTGGATAATTTTAATAGTTTGATGAATATCGTGCGTTAGTTAAATCAATAACGGGCTAACCACTGTGATGAGGTTAGTCCGTGTTTTTATTGTAAGCATGACTATCCTTTTATTATAAACGTGAAACCACATCCTGTGGGCGTGGTCATCAATTGGTTCTGCTTTATTTTCTTTGGATTTAAATCTCGCAGAATTGGCAGGAGCTTTTTTTTAGAGTTTTAGCTCCCCTATGGAGCGTAATAAATGCTACCTTCTATGAAGACTGGTATTTATTTTTAATGAACTAAAAAGCGGAGATAGCGTAAGCTAAAGCCACTATCGCCGGTGATTCTGGTCCCAGTATCGTTAGGTTGTATACGTTATCTTAGTACCGTCTGGTCCCGAATCCAGGATCCTGAAACTTAAGCACCCACTTATTTTTCAGGTGGGCACCTCGAGCGCATGAAAAACGAAGCTGCATTAGTATCGTTCTGTGGCGTTGAAGAGTCCGGCCCGTGCCTCTGTATCCAGGCGTGAAAACTTTGGGTGGTGATACCGAGACGTATTGCAACACCGGAAATAGAATGACCGCTATTAACAACCTGTTTGACTGCTTCAACTTTAAACTCTTCGGGATAACGCTTAATACCCGAAGGTATTTATATTTGAGCCATCTTGAATGACATCTCAGATGCCTGTTAAACCTAGGGTGGTTCAGTGTTGGGCTGCTTAGAGGGCATCAAAGGAATGTAGTGAGCTTTTCCTATTATCCGATAACAAAATGGGCAGGGCTTAGCCCCACAATACTGACGTTTGCATTGGTTACAGATCCAACGGGACCGTTTGTTTGCGGTAGTACCTTGAGTGGAGTGAGTCCGTCGGTTAGTGTAGTCAATACGTTTTGCATGCATGGTTAGTTTCCTCTTGATTTTTCCATACGCTGTTTTAACCACGACTTTACTTCGCTTTCAGTCCAGCGAGAACTGCGGCCCAATTTAATCGGCTTCGGGAATTCACCGTCTTTGATGAGCTTATAAAACCATTTGTCTGTTAATCCGGTGTAAGCAGTAATAAAAGCCATATCTACAAGGCGATCTTTGGTGAAGTCTGTATCTGACATGTAATTATTTTTTTGCTGATTAAAATTTGGTGCGTGTTCTTTCATTGTTAATTCTCTTTCGGAAAAAATACGATGTCCGGATTTATTTGAAGTTTAGATTTATTTATTTTTCTAAACGTTATTTTTTCAACATGTAACAGTGCGAAGAGAAATTTTCTTCGAATATTATAAATCTCATCATTCAGGATAGATCATGAATTAATAGCGATTTTTTGTATCTATCGCATATCTACCTATATGCTGCGTGAGTTGCTCTGGTAACAGCAATAAAAATTGAATAGATTGTGCTAGCTAGCATTACATCTACAAGATCAGACTGATTTTGGGCGATTTTTTAGCCAGTCATCCAGTTCTGACTCCAGCCAGCCAACTGATTTTGCCCCCAGGCGACGTTGGATGGGAAAAGTTGGATCATATCGTGGTGATTTGTCGTTTAACCAGTCATAAATGGTTGCACGAGCGATGCCTAGCTTTTCCATGACATCTTTTATCCTGAGCATTTTAGCTGGATTTACATACTTTACTGCCTGCTGTGTTGAGTTACTCTGAGACATAATCAATACCTTTTCACTTTGCATTTTAGACAGGAACTATGTTGCCAGAAAGGGATAACCTACAATAGACTCGCTAAGTAAATGACTAATGAATCACTTCAGGGGGCTTTACTTTTTATGAATACTATGATTCGCAATGCCTTAGATGAAGTCTATGATGACGTATACGAGGCTTTTAAAGAGAAGTTTGAAACGTTAGTAACAAAATTTAAAGATTCAGGACAAAACGAAGAGTTGAGCATGATACGTACGAATGCTCATGAAATTATTGAGGAGTTCAAGGCTATTGAGGAGGAACTGCCTGAGAGAATCGTTGATAAATCCTACCCGGGTAATTTCCGTTTGTACCAGGAATTTGTTGATGTTAATGGAATTGTTGTGCCAAAACCATATGTCTATAAAAAAACTTATGCGGAGGCACGAGCCAATATACATAAAGAAATGTTTGAGGGGCGAATTTCTGGGACCATTAAGTTGATGAATGAAAATTACCGTTCAAATTATCTGCTTATGGTATTTAAGGATTTTTATTGGAGTGAGTATCTTTTATCGAGTGGTAATAAAAAAGATAGTTGTAAGTATTTGCTTTATGCACTCTTTTATATGAGCTATGTCGAAGATGATAATGATAAAACTAAGCTTGATGATTGGCTTCGATTAAATTCAAGGTTCGAAAAAGTAAGAGGGAAAATAGCATCAAGTTGTGGTGGAAAAGGGAAAAAGTACGATATTGAATATCTAAAGCCATATATATCATCAGCGCTATCTGATTACTCACCAGAAGGTGGATGGAAGAGCAAAAAACAGTTCATTGATACCATTATTCCCTACATTGTAATGCTTGATGAAGAATTTACTCTCAGGGATTGGGATGACGAATTCAAAAGAAGGGAAGAACAATTGCGTAAAAAAATTGATGAATGGTTATTGAACGAACTCAAGACCGATTATGATAAATTTATACGAAATAAAAACAGGTGTTGATTATTCATACAGATTTTTAATTTTAAAGTTAGTTCCTGCTCTTCTTGACCGATAAGCTGTTTATCAGTCTTTAAATATGAGTCGGGAGGACTATGGTTTTTCTTTTTAGCCAAAAAGGATGCATAGGTTTTTACTATGACTGTAATTGCGGGGTTTACAGTCACCAATACCATAGCGCTGTATTTTTTTGCTACCGTGTTGGTCCTGAAAATATGGCGTATTATAAAAACATCACTCTGTTGTGGTAGTAGAAAAAGATTATATTTATCAATTTATTGTGTGTTTTGATGTTTTTTTTGATATGTCCATTATACTGCTATCAGTTGCTACTGGTAGCAACTGATAGCAGTGCAGTTGACATCAATGACGATGGATATGTATTATTTCGCTGGTGCTGCCATTACTATTTTTAATTTTTTCAATTCTTATTTTCTCATCTTCTTCCAGATAAGATAGCGCATCGTTAAGTTTTCTTGAATTTCTCAGGGCATATGGGCCTTTTCTCCTTACTATCATTTTATTTAGAATGGTGGGAGTGTTTAATATTTGAGGGTAATTAACATCAGGATCCTTGTATTTTAATAACCATTTGTACAATATATCAGCGTTATGCTCTATTGAATCTGAGCATGATGAGATAGCATCAAGAGCCTGTTGATAATAAAAATACGCTGTTTCTGCACCTGCTTTAATGTTTCTCTCAGATATCTCAGTTCCGTGCTCATCACTAAAAAGATGAAACACCCCAGCCAGTCTGACAATATTTTCAGGCATCTTAGACAACATGCCTTCTACAACAGGATGCATCTCATTGTCTTTAAGTATACGTGATTCAATATGTTTATATACTAAACCGAGTGCTGACTGAGCCTCTTCGGATAAGTATAAATATTTATGCTTTTCATTATTTTCGTACATCTCTTCAGAAAGCAGGAGTAGTTCCTTTATTCTGTCATGAAACCTGATGATGTTATTTTTACTGTTATTCTTAACAGGGCTGCGGTGCCCTCTTTTTGAGGTTACTCCGGTTATCATAAAACGGGACAGAAACCCTGAGCCTACTGCATAATCCCCCTGAAGTTTGATATATTTTTTAAACTCACTGGACTGAATCATTAATAACATTGTAAACATACATTCATCCATACTACACCTGCCACTTTTTCGTTCTATATCAAACGGAGCTCCATCCCATAAAAGGTTTAAAAATCCCAGGTTATTCTTTGCACGTCCTTTGAAGAAAATACCGGCCTCATCCGACATAAGACTCGATGAAGGCACATGACTGCAGAGTCCCTGCTGTAGTGCTTCTGGTGTCGTATCACTGTAGATCAACTTATGCAATGCGGGTGGTTGCGGTTTTTTTCGGTAAAGCTCTTTCATGCTCTGAGTATCGTATTCAACATCAATTCCTTTCTCGGTTTTTTTACTAATCACTTTCAATAGTGCTTTCTCCTGACTTTTCCATGACTGAAGTTCTGCATTGTAATCCAGCATTAATAACGTATATTTTTGACGTGATTCCTTTTCAAAATCAAAAAATGGTTGTGTGACTAATTTAAATACGGCACTTTTTCTCTCTCCAGAGTCAGCAATAACGGTGTAATACATTGGGCAAGGGCTCACTCTCCCGTCTGGATGTTGTATTTTTATTACCCCCTGGCATGCCAGTGATACAGCAGCCAGAACAACTGTTTCAATGAGTTCTACCGGAGCCTGTAGTTCTCTTTCTATCTCCTCCACGGCATCTCTTAAAATGGGAGGAAAACAATTTACAGGATTGTTATTTCTATCATTAAGCGAACTTCCAACACTCATATCTTATCTCTCATGTCAAGTTTATTTTAAGGGTATCTCCTTCCGGTAATGAGAATATGCTATCCGGCTGCTATTTGGAATACACCAGAAAACCATCAGACCAAATTAGCTTTATTTGGATTGATATTATTTTAGTCAGGATTGCTTTGCTACCTGATACTGTACAGATATGAGTCATGAACAGCTCTGTTCTGGTCTGTTTTACCCATGGGGAAATAGATAATTTGTGATGCCATTATTTAAAGCTACATCCAAAATTACGTTCACCATCTGTAAAGCATTTGCTTTTCTTTTTTGCAAAGTAACTTGTCCGGTAAATCAGCGAACCATATGACTCACTTTGCTTGCCATCCTTTGCATTCAGGTAATAACAAGGATTGCTGGGTGTGTGGACTAACTCTTTATCGGGGGGATATATGAAACTGACAGCACTCATCCATGACTCACGTATAAGGCGGAGGAGTGTACCTTTTTTACTATCGTACGCTCCCAGTGTATTGAAAGTGTCCCCGTTGAGTAACAGTAATACGTGATAATGTTTTTTATGTGAATCAGGTGCAAACTCTCTGGCCCAGACAACGCGTAATGATGTCTTACGAACTCGCTTTCCCTCTTTCTCCCGTTTGTTAAGATGATGTGAAATTTTTGCTTTCAGAGAGTCCGTAAATCGTGATATTACTGATGAGTCTGTCCTTGCGAAATTAGCCTCATCAGGCATGTCATTTAATGGTTTGAGAACCGGAGTATGTAAATCTATTCTTACAGCCAATACTCTTGGGTGTTCACTCAATGCTTTATCAATAGTCTGTTCTATTTTCTTTAAATGGTATTGATTCAATTTTCCGTGAGAGGTGATATATTCGTACATACTATTTGTTTCCTTTTTTATATTTCAAAAGTGTTAGTCGTAGTAGAACTGATTATTTAATTAAATCACTTTCTCTACGTTTGTATTGTTCATATGCATTATACATACGGTATATGTTTACTTGCCGAGTTATATGCATGAGCGTTGTTTTATTAGTGATGGAATGTTTGTTGGTTTCAATGTATTGAATTACATATGTTCTCATGTTTATTAATCTACAGGCATTGGTTTATATGTGTCGATATGTATCATTAACCTATATACACATCTATATACATACATAGACAAACGCCACTGTTCTTTAGTCAGGGGTTGAAATTGCAATAAAGGAAGGAATTAACGATATTCATGATTTTTATACCTTTTTAGCCATCAAATTGCTCTGGACTTATCACATATAATGTTTGGGCTTTTTATTAAGTTATGGATGAGTTTGAACCTATATTACTTTGGCGAAAATCCGTTATCCCTCGAAGGATATATCTATTCTTGAAGGTTAAGCGGTTTGGTACAAACAGATAAATTAAGGAGCTCATCATGAAACTAGCCAGTCGTTTTGGACGGGTAAATCAGGTACGGCGCGACCGCCCGTTAACCCGTGAAGAATTGATGCATTACGTCCCCAGTGTTTTTAGTGAGAATAAACACGAATCCCGCAGTGACCGATATACCTGGATACCGACCATCACTATTCTTGAGAATCTACAGCGAGAAGGTTTTGAGCCTTTCTTTGCCTGCCAGACCCGCGTTCGGGACCAGAGCCGACGGGAGCACACCAAACACATGTTGCGCCTGCGTCGTGCCGGGCAACTTACCGGGCATCAGGTTCCCGAGATTATCCTCCTCAATTCACATGATGGCTCATCCAGCTATCAGATGTTGCCGGGATTGTTTCGTGGCGTCTGCACCAACGGGCTGGTCTGCGGGCAGTCATTCGGCGAAGTGCGGGTGCCGCATAAAGGGGATGTGGTGGAGAAAGTTATTGAAGGGGCTTATGAGGTTCTGGGGATATTTGACCGGGTTGAGGAGAAACGTGATGCCATGCAGTCGGCTCTGTTACCACCACCAGCGCAGCAGGCGATGGCGAGGGCTGCTCTCCACTATCGTTTTGGTGAAGACCACCAGCCCGTCACTACCGATCAGATACTGACGCCACGACGTTACGAAGACCGCAGTGACGACCTCTGGACGGTGTACCAGCGGGTGCAGGAGAACCTGATGAAGGGAGGACTGGCGGGACGCACTGCACAAGGACGAAGCAACCGTACCCGTGCTGTGAACGGTATCGACGGCGATGTGAAACTTAATCGTGCGCTGTGGGTGATGGCAGAGAATATGCTCGAACTGCTGGGACAGGAATGACTTCGACGAGGAGAGACATACCCGTGAACACCGAAACTCACCCACACCTTCCCTCCGGCCCGTTTACGCGTGAGCAGGCCTCAGGCATCGCAGCGCAATATGACAACGTCGCCATTGAAGACGACCAGGGAACGCATTTTCGTCTGGTTATTCGTTGCGAAGGTGTGATGGTCTGGCGGGCATGGAACTTTGAACCTGAAGCCGGAGTGATGCTGAATCGCTACATCGCACGTTATGGCATCCGCAGGTCCTGACCAACCTTACCAGACTTCAGTCTCAGCCTTTCCCGCCAGCCCTGACCGGCTGGCTTTTTTATTTCCGGAGTCATTAATCATGAACAACGCATTAACGGATAACACCATTCCGACAGACACTCTTTGTGCCATACCTGTTAAAGATGAACAGCGCCTTCGTTTCTGGCCTCAGCATTTTGGTCGTATCCCGCAGTGGATAACCCTCGAACCCCGCATCTTTGCCTGGATGGACCGGTTGTGTGCGGATTACAGCGGTGGCGTCTGGGCTTTTTACACTCTCAGCAACGGTGGTGCTTTCATGGCTCCGGAAGAGAGTGACGGTCCCTGGTCGCTGTTCAATATCCTGAATGGTAACGGCGCTGAAATGAGTGCTGAAGCTGCGGGTATTGCGGCCTGTCTGATGGCTTACAGCCACCATGCCTGCCGCACGGAGTGCGATGCCATGACAGAGCATTATTACCGTCTGCGCGACTATGCGCTGAACCACCCTGAGTGCAACGCCATTATGCACATCATCGACTGAGGTCCTGCACCATGGAAAAACAGTTACCGTTGTTTGCATATGAACTGACAGCCTCCGCACAACAGACCATCCGCGAGGCGTTGACTCTTCTGGAGCGCCAGTTACGCGAGCCCGGCGCATCGTTTACGTCCAGCAGTTCAGTACGTGACTGGTTACGGCTTCAACTGACCATGGAGGAAAGAGAGACATTTGTTCTGCTGCTGCTGGACAACCAGCACCGCATGATTACGCACGAAACGCTGTTCAAAGGCACCATCAGCCATACCGAAGTCCATCCACGGGAAGTGGTGAAAGCCTCCCTGAAATACAATGCGGCAGCGGTGATTGTCGCGCACTGCCATCCCTCAGGCCATGCCGAACCCAGTCAGGCTGACAGACGGGTGACAGAGCGTCTGAAGAATGCTCTGGACCTTGTGGGGGTGCGTCTCCTGGACCACCTCGTTATCGGCGGAATGGATATCGTCTCGTTTGCCGAACGGGGCTGGTTATAAGGGAGGAGTATTAATGAAAATTATCAGTAAACGTCAGGCAATGGCGATATACCGACAGCATTCGCAGTCCAGGCTGTTTCGCTTCTGTACCGGCAAATATAAATGGTCCGGCAGCATCTGCCACTATGCCGGTCGCGAGGTGGAAGATATCAGCGGTGTACTGGCCGTATTCGCAGAGCGCCGCCAGGACCGCAACGGCCCGTATGTCGTATTACGCAGCGTAAGCCTGAATTAATTCACGATTAAGGAGAGCGACATTTTGTCGAAGAACACCACGATAGCAACGCATGATATCAGCGAACCCTGGTGGGGGCTCAGGCGAAGTGTCTCCCCGTGTTTTGGGGCCCGTCTGGTCCAGGAGGGAAACCGCCTGCATTACCTGGCTGACCGGGCGAATGTTAGCGGACAGTTCTGTGATGCGGATTTACGCCATCTTGACCAGGCTTTCCCGATATTGCTCAAACAGCTGGAGTTAATGCTCACCAGCGGTGAACTGAATCCCCGTCATCAGCACTGCGTCACGCTGTATGCAAAAGGTCTGACCTGCGAGGCCGATACGCTCGGTTCGCACGGCTATGTTTATATCGCGATTTATCCCACTCCTGTCGCCACGGCATAACACCGTAATACTTCGCACTTCAGCGCACATATCTTCCCACTAAAGAGATAACGCTTATGCAAACCAAATCATCCCCCCTCATGCGGGCGGCATCGTCACGTCCGTCTCCGGTGAGTGTCTGGCAGACCCTGCTGACCAGCCTGCTGGCACAACACTATGGCCTCACGCTTAGCGATACGCCGTTCAGTGATGAACAGGTCATTCAGCAACATATTGATGCCGGTATCTCGCTGGTTGATGCCCTGAATTTTATCGTTGAGAAGTATGAACTGGTCCGCACTGACCGCCCAGGCTTCAGCATCCTGACGCAGTCTCCGTTTATCACACCCATAGATATCCTCCGGGCCAGGAAAGCAACGGGGCTGATGAACCGTGACACGTATAAAGAGGTGACGGCTATTACCAGAGGGCAACATCCGCAGGTCAGCGCTCCAGGCAAGCGATGAGCTGGACGAAACAAACCGCGTCCCGCAAGCACATAAACACCAGCCCTGACCGGCTGGTATTTTTCTGACTATAAAGGAGAGAAATAATGTCCGGAAATAATATTAATGAACCCGAAGTATTAACCGGGCACACCGGTGTGATTTGTTCCACCAGCATTGAACGTATTGTCACTGGCCGTAATGCTGCGCTGACACGGATTGAGGCGCTAATTCGTCAGCTTGATGACGTTTCCCAACTTACTTTCGGGATTGGTGGCGACGTAGCTAATCATTGGGCGATGCGGCAGGGCCATTCTTTCGACTGCTGGTTGGTGCAACCTGTAGATAAAGCGATGCCAGTCATCACCCGCAATATCGACTGCAGCATCTGGCGCGATCTGATGTTGAAGTCAGGGATGCTGACATTGATGGATGCTGAGGCGCGTAGTCAGTGGGCTAAGAACCTCGAAGAGGGCGATCTCCCGGCAATCAGCGAAGCGAATATCCTGAGTACCTTTGAGCAACTTTATCTCAACAAACAGGAGGTCTTCGAGCGTGGCATCATCAATGTGTTCAGGGGATTAAGCTGGGATTACAAAACCAATAACCCCTGTTACTTCGGCAAGAAGATTATCGTTAACAATCTAGTGAAGTACGATAAATGGGGCTATAGCCTGAGCTGGGGCTGGCGGCGTGACCAGTTAGCCGATCTGGAGCGCATGTTGTTCCTGCTGGATGGTAAAACCATTCCCGATAACCGGCACGATGTGACTATCCGAGTGATGGATTTCATTCGCGATAATCCACGGCAGCAGGAATTCGGAGATGATCTCTTCACTATTCGCCTTTTCCAAAAGGGCAGTGGTCATATCACGTTTAAGCGTATGGATTTGGTAGAGAAGATGAACGATATCATCGCGAAGCACTATCCGGGAATGCTGGCTGCTAAGTGAGTGTAAAAGATCTTCGCTTTTGGGTAATGGTCTTTCAAATCTTCCACACTTATACCGAACCTTCATCTTAAACACATAAATGTGTTTTTACGCTTTTTTGTGTTTTAATGCTTGTCATCAATCTCATCAGAAGAGCGATACCATGACACAGAACAATATCAAACAGCTTCGTACCCAACTGTCGATCACTCAGCGCGAGCTGGCGTATATGGTCGGCACCAGCCAACAGCAAATCCAGCGTATCGAAACCGGAAAGGTCGCAGCAAAGCTAGGCCTTGCACAGGCAATATGCAATGCCCTGGATAAGCCTTTAAATATCGTATTCCCGGAAAGCGATCAGTTGATTAACGACTTTCACAAAAAGTGCCGTAAAACTGATGAAGATCTTGAGACGATAGTTACAAGTGGTATTGAAATGGATAGCGGTCTCTGGACCGTAAAGCTTTGGCTTCAGGGACAGCAGGACTATTTGTTGTTGCCCATTTCAGCTGCGGATAAGCGGAGGTTTTATTATTATTTTCAGGAAAAAAACGCTCCAAACACAGAGCGCTTCTTCGTTCTTGATTCTTCCGAGTATCGTTATGCGTTAAATATGCGCGAAGTGGTATTTCATCAGTTCCTGTCTGATGGCTTTGCTCCCATCATGAGCGAAGAAGAAGACGACTATGAAGACGATTATTTTAATGTCCATATCACCTTGGTGAACGGTGGCCCTGTGATTCCGCTGAGCGTTGAGCCTGATGCGCCGCAAAACGAAGAGGCGGATGATATCGGTCAGTTGAATGCGTTCTTTGAAAAACTGGACAGCGAGCCTGAAACCACAGATCGTTATATGCTAACCGACGAAGATGGAGAAGATGCTTTTGTCCGCATTGGTTCTATTGCCATGGTGCGAGTCGTACTTGACGCGCTGGAGCCTGTGGAAGAAGATGAAGAATAGTTTTTAGCTAGCTGTATTCACAGGGAATCGCGTTGAGTATATATGTGAGTATACATCATGATCTCTTGTTTTTATAAATTCATTTATTTCAATTGGTTATGTCAGGAATCGCGGTGCGGCCTTCGGGCACCAAGTGATGCAATAATTAGCTACCTAAGGGTGGCTTTTTTTGTGTCCATTTTCGTCCAAATTCGTCCATATCCGTATGTAATTAAAAGATAATTTATTTTTCGATAATAACCATGTTTGTTTTGTGGTCTTTACGTGTTGGTCATTTTTCGTCCATTGACATCCACGCGATTTGGGGGCCAAATTGGGGGCTTAGACGTAGTTCGATAATAGTGAGGCCCCCAAATGGCACTAACAGATCGCGCTATAGTCCACGCCAAGCCTTGTGGCAAGCCGTATAAGCTCAGTGACTCGCATGGACTTTACCTGCTGGTTAACCCTAACGGTTCAAAACGCTGGTACATCAAGTACCGCTTTGTAAAAAAAGAGAAAAAGCTCGCTTTAGGCCCTTATCCGCTTTTGACGCTTGCACAGGCAAGACGCATGCGTGAAGAGGCCCAATTACTGCTGATTTCCGGCATCGATCCGAGCGCACACCGAAAGGCTGAACGCCTTGCTGTAACGCCGGAACATACGTTTGAGTCCGTAGCACGCGAATGGGTCTCCAGCAACGTGAACTGGTCGGCGGAACATAAGAAGCGGGTGCTGCGTTATTTCGAGCTTTACGTATTCCCCACGAACGGCAGTTGCGACATCACCAAAATGAAGGTTAAAGACCTGCTGGTACCCATCAAGGAGGTGGAGAAAGCGGGTAAACTGGATGTTGCTTCCCGGCTTCAGCAGCGCACTGCCTGCGTGATGCGCTACGCCGTCCAGAACGGTATTATCGATCATAACCCTGCATCAGATTTAACCGGCGCGGTTTCCACGCCCAAAGTACGTCACCACCCTGCATTAGATTTGAATCTTATCCCTGATTTCCTGGATAGAATCGACGATTACAACGGCCGTCAACTGACTCAACTGGCGGTAAAGCTGGCGCTGCTGCTGTTTATCCGCTCCAGCGAACTGCGCTTTGCCCGCTGGGATGAGATTGATCTGCGTAACGCCATGTGGACAATCCCCGCCGAGCGTGAGCCGATCCCCGGCGTTAAATATTCAGCGCGTGGGGCGAAGATGCACTCCCCACACTTGGTCCCATTGTCACGTCAGGCCATCGAACTGCTGCACGAGGTGCGGCAGCATTGCCGACCGGGAACTGAACTGGTATTCCCCGGCGATCATAACTACCGCAAACCGATGAGCGAAAACACCATCAACAAAGCGCTGCGGGTGATGGGCTACGACACCCAGAAAGATGTCTGCGGTCACGGTTTTCGCACTATGGCCTGTAGCGCGCTGGTGGAGTCGGGCCTGTGGTCAAGCGACGCGGTAGAGCGCCAGATGAGCCATCAGGAGCGCAAGCGCGTGCGGGCGGCGTATATCCACAAGGCGCAGCACCTGGAAGAGCGCCGGGAGATGATGCAGTGGTGGGCGGATTATCTGGATGCAAACCGGTTCAGGCATGTTGTGCCGTATGGCTTCAAAAAATCGCCGGGAGGCGCACTCGACCATATGAGCTTCCAGGAGCGCAATGACCGACAAATGGAGGAGCTGAAAGCCCGGATACTGGCCGACTCGGAATGGCTGACGGCGTCTGAGTTATCGGCAAAAGCGGGTTTCCGTTCTGCCGATCCTGAGGCAGGCCCGAAAGGCTGGAAAGCCGCCGGGAAGATATTCTCGCTGAAGGTCGATGGTGAGGATTTATACCCGGATTATGTTCTGGATGAGAAAATGCGGCCCCTCAAGGTTGTCAGGCTGATTCTCTCGCTGTTCAAAGAACGCAAAACGCCCTGGGGACTGGCTATCTGGTTCGGTTCGGCAAACCGCAGGCTGCGAGGTGGAAGGCCGAAAGATTTGCTGACTTCGAAGTCAGAGTTGGTTCTGATGGCGGCGCAGGATGAGGTGGAATCGGGGGAGTAGGGGAATGCTGGAATATCGTGGAAACATTTTTCTATGCGAGGGATAGTTACTCAACCCTGAAAGAATGCGTCAAATCGCTCTTTATCCTTCTTTCTTTAATGGAAAATGACGTTTGGAAGGTTGAATAAGGCATCGCATTTCTGGCGGTCTTTTTTTGATCATTACGTTGCTTCTTTCTTTATTTGTTCATAACATTGTTTTGTTCATGATTCATGAACCATTATGAGGTGTGAACAAATGAAAGAAGAACAGCTTTTGTCTGATGTGATAGAGAATCTGCCAAAAGGATTCCATTTGCAGTATGAACATAGCGGTAGACATGGTAAGCACGATGCCTTGGGTAAGCTAACAGGGCCGGATGGTGAGTCAGTGACATTTGCTCTGGAAGTAAAATTTATCCACCGTAAAGAGTCACTGATGGCTGTTCGCGAACAAATGGTTCGCTTTCCTGCGGATTTTCCTGTTCTGCTGGTGTGTAACCGCCTGACGTCTGCACTGGCGGAATATTGCGCCGACAGCCAGATCAACTTTATCGATACGGCAGGGAATGCCCGTATCCAGGTTCCGGGGTTGTATGTGCGGATCGAAGGCCGCTATGAAAAGAAACCCGTTTCCACCAGCAGTCGTTTTGCTGAAGGGGTGATGAAGCTTCTTTTTGTTTTGCTGTCTAGCCCAGAGACCCTGAACGAGACTTATCGCAGTTTGGCCGGGAAGGCGGGTATTTCTCTGGGAATGGTCAGTAAGGCTTTTGATTATCTCGAAGCGCAACGCTATTTCCGCAAATCGCAGAAGGGGCGTCGCTTAATCAATGAAGGCGAGTTAGAGGTTTTGTGGCTGAAAGATTATGCTACCGCTTTGCGCCCTAAGCTGGATTCGCTTTCTTTATCCGCGCCTGTTTCATGGGATGAGTTGACGCTTGCGTCCGGGGAATACTGGAGCGGTGAGATTGCGGCGGCAGAGCTGAGCGGAGGATACCTGATACCAGAAAAT
Source organism: Klebsiella sp. CB_Kp196 (assembly GCF_040061575.1). NCBI lineage: Bacteria > Pseudomonadati > Pseudomonadota > Gammaproteobacteria > Enterobacterales > Enterobacteriaceae > Klebsiella > Klebsiella sp. CB_Kp196. Next base: position 95,414 of record NZ_JBEAFH010000052.1, on the reverse strand, counting down.
GGCGTGATTTTTACATCCCATCCGTTGTTACAAAGGCGAAAGGAACTGGGACTAAAACCTGTTCCGGGGGGGAAACTACAGCTGATCGCCGGTTTTTGGGGGAGCTTTGTCCTGAACCGCAGAGCCGAGGCGATGCTGTGCGTGGCTGAATTGCTGGCAAGCGGCGATGACAGAAACTGGGAAACGGCAAGGATAATCAATGACAAATATCTTCACCTTAATGAATCCGATCTCTTCAGCTACTGAAAAGTTACTGAGCCAGATCAACCGTATTTGCATCGCGCAGGGGATCCCGTTTTTTATTGCAGGTGCAACGGCTCGTGAAATTCTGCTCCATCATGTACACGGCAGAAGTATTGGTCGCCGAACCCGTGATATTGATATTGCCGTTTTTGTGGATAGCTGGCCGAGATTTGATGCGCTTAAAAATGCTTTCTTTGCTGAAGGCGCAGAGGCTGCCCGTGATAACGCCCATCGTATGATTGTCGAAGGGATCGAACTGGATATTATTCCTTTTGGTGGTGTTGCTGAAGGGAATCAAATTGCCTGGCCGCCAGAGCGCGAGATCATCATGGCTGTGGACGGATTTGCCGAGGTATCTTCTCATACTGTAACCGTACGACTAGATAATGGTGAAAATCTTCCGTTTTGTTCCTTACCAGGACTGGCGCTGTTAAAACTTTTTGCCTGGCGCGACCGTGGGCATGGAAGCACCAAAGACGCGACCGATCTCTTTAAGATTATCCGTGAATATGGTGCTATTGAGGATGAACGCATCTATGAGTCGCCCGTAGAAGGGGAACGCCTGGACTGGGATCCCATACGTATGGGTGCTTTTCTGTTGGGAAGCGATATCGCGACAATTAGTGAGCATTCATCCTTGCAGGATTTACGGCATCTTGATAAAGAACGCCTGATAGATGCGATAGTACGACAACATGGCGTGGGTGATATCGCCGGGATTGAGCAGATCATCAGTGATCTCTGGGATGGTATGGCAAGTGATGGTTGAGGATGTAGTTTTAGATGAAATGTTCACAACAGAGTTTTGATCATGAATCATGAACGGTATTATTGTGAACAATGGCAGGGCGTAACGCCAACTGCCCGATTAAGATGCGCTTATGTTATCAATAATGCCAGTCCAGAGTCAGTCGCGACATCATCAAACTGAAGGTCAAAGGCCTGCTGGTTCCCATCAAAGATAGTGGAGAACGCAGGTAAACTTGATGTTCCACCTTCCATGGCGCACCGCACTTTCGGCATGATGCGCTAATATTATGGCTATATAGGTATTGAAAAGATAAAATATTATCACTATGGCTAAAAAAACGGCTCCCTTACTTCCCGGTACTAATCAGTTGCTTGCTGAGTTTGGCGAACGGCTTAAGCTGGCGCGACTGCGACGTAAGCTCACAGCAAAGCGGGTTGCTGAGCGAGCCGGGATGTCGCCAATAACCTTGCGTTCTCTTGAATCAGGCGGGACGGGCGTGACAATCGGCGCTTATTTGTCAGTTATGCAGATTTTGGGTCTTGAAAAGGATCTGAATAAACTTGCCGCTGAGGATGAACAGGGACGCCAGCTTCAGGATTCCCGGCTAATAAATAAAACGCGTGTTTCTCGTCCTGCTGCCATATCTCACACAAACAGGTATACCGGAAACGTGATAAAAAACGATGTCTTCGACAAGCAATTCTCGATATCACAAGAAAAATCAATCGATTCTGAAGTAAAAACGGGAGTCGTGACATCGGCATCTCTTGCTGCACTGCTAAAACCAATAAAGAAACCCAGAAAAGGTAGCTGACACGCTGGAATTTTTGTATTGAAACGAGGGACTGTAGATTTCGATAGCTAAAAATAAAGCCTGCTGATGATATGTTTAAAAAATGCCAAAAAATGTACATATGGCGTTGATATGTCGATGCTGTAAACATGTTTGGGTGTTATGTCGATAAAACTGTTTTTTTTAAACATATCGTCATGCTTAATCCAACCGCTCAATCAGTCTTATATCTGTTACGGAAAATGCCTGTAAAATGGCGCATTCTGTCATCTGGCAATGTTCATATTTACTGGATCGAGGAATATCGCACCCCCTTAATTCCATGAAAAGTAATTTTAATTCATTTAGTTATTAATCTTTTCTCCGCTGAGAATATGAATTTTTATCCCCTGTAGGGGATATATTCAAAATATCTATCCTGGGGGATAAAATGAACGTAACCTCACCCAAAATGCTGGCTCAGGCAATCAAGGATGCACGCAAGCAACGTAACCTGACCCAGCGTGAAACTGCAGCAAGTATGGGCATGAAACAGTCAACGGTTTCAGAGTTTGAGAACCATCCTGAGGGGACTCGCCTGGATACGCTCTTTAAGCTGCTTGCCGCTCTGGACCCTAAGCTTCAGGTCGTAAGCCGGAGGGGTAAAAACAATTCTTCTGATGGCTGGGACCAGGAGTGGTGATCTATGGAAAGATGAACAAAATGGCCATGGCACTATCGGGACGGAACCACCATTTTCACTGGCGTACCATCTGGATTTCCAGAGCACATAAGAGAAGCTATTTTTGCATCAGTCAGCGTGTATTCCGTAGCCATCTCGGTAGTAGTTGAAACAGTAAAAAATGCCCCTATTTCATGGCTAATTAACCGCTAAACTCTAGCCATGGAGGAAACTACCGATGTTACCCCGGACACACCGCCAGCTCGTGAGCGTTGAAGTGATGTGGCCTGCTCAGACGCTACCGCTTCCCCTGCAACAGGTAGTCGAAGCATTGAATCAGGGCGAAACGCCCGATCAGATTATTATCCGCATGAACCAACGGGGTCTGCTGGCGTGGCGTGAGGATGCATCCGCGCAGGATACACACGATATCTTTCAGGTTCGACTGGACAACCAGAATGAGGCGCGGTTTCTCTGCCGCTACGTTACGCTGCCGCTGCACTGATGCTTTCAAATCTCCTTGAGATATAAGTGCTTTGCGAAGCAAACTGCCTCATCTTTACCCACATACGGGCCATAGTTAGCGATGCGCTGATAGTTATGCTTTACATAAAAAGCAACTGCGTGGGTATTAACTTTACGGGTTTCTAGCCTGATTTCGTTATATCCAAGCGACTTTGCTTCACCTTCAAGATACCGGAGCAATGCTGTGCCTGTTCCGGATGCTTTATTGACGGAAAACATTCTTTTCAATTCAGCAATATTTTCAGATATTGGCCGGATCGCCCCACAACCGATTGCCTCGCCATTTTCATCTTTTGCCACTACCCACAGCGCTCGATCAGATTTCATGGTATCGATGTTAAAGTTGGTCTTTCCGCTATCGCCAGTTATCTCAGCCAGCGTCGCGGATAGCATTTCGATAAGATACAAAGACTCTGGCGTGTCGGGGTCAGATTTTTCTATTAATATCATTGGATTAGTTAATGGTGCTTTTAGTGTTTATTCGTACTGCTAACCTAATTTAATCCTCGTAAATTAAATAATACGAAATAATTATTACGCTCGCTCTGGTGTTATTGCGCTTTTGGCCGTTGTGCATACAGTTTTGCAAGGGGCAGCGAAGACCCTATGAGGGCATCATGGTTATTCTATTGCGGGAACCAGCTTCAGCCACGGGTTATTCACCGGTATTATCTCTCCAAGCACCCGCCCAGGATCCTCCATCAGAAACCCTTTCAACTGACTATTTTTCTTTTGTGGTGCGCAAACCTCGCAGGTCCAGATAAAACTGTCATCATTACAGCGCAGGGCCAGCCCTGACTCCTGAAACATTCGCTGTGCCAGCTTCCAGCCGTCGCCGGTGTCTCCAGTGGTTTCTGATGCGTATATCTTAAAGATCCCCGGCGAAATCAAGAAAAGATGGTTTTCCACCACATGTACCTTGCCGTTCCGGGTATTCACCGTGGTTGAAGGACTAGTGTGGTTCTTCAGCCACTGCAGGAAATTGTTATTGTCACCAAGCCTCGGGTCGTCTGCTATCTCCGGTAACGGTTGAGTCGGTGCGCTAAGTTCAGGGGCGGGTTCGGCTTCAATTATCGGCGTCACATCACCATCGAAACAGGCCGGACGTTGATCATCCTGCCCCCAGATTACAGACGGCGTCAGGCGCAGTAGCGTCAGCGGTTCAACGGGCGACCAGCCTTTATCCGATCGGATAATGCAGCGCCAAATCGCTTTATCTTCGTTGGCAACAATAAGTTGATGCGTCAGCAGTTCGTCAAACAGGCGGTTATTGTTTTCCGGTACGCTGGCTACGCCATGCTGGAGCAGCCAGGCGCGGACCCGGTCGGCGGTGGTTTTGCTGATAAGCCACAGCGCATCCTCCGTCAGCCAGCCATCGGATCCGCATTCGGGATTATTGAGCCGGTACTCGTTCTGTACCAGCGACCGTAAGGCTGTAAGAAGCTGCTGGGGGAAGGACGAGGGTTTTTGCGCCAGCGCGGTTTTGATATTGCCACCGAGGTATCGAGCGACAGAGGCTTTATCGGCCTGCTGCACCAGTTCAGCCAGTGCGCCAGCCCGTTCGTAGTGTCCGGTGATCTGATAAATCAGGGACGCAAAAGCCGCCGGGTATCTGGCCAGCCAGTCCAGTAATGGCGAGGATAGCAACTGATTAAGCAGCATTGCGCCAGCCGCCGGATGCAGATGATAGTCGCGACCGTGGCTTTGGTACTGCCAGCGATAAGCCTGCGCCAGATTACCTTGCCACGGATGCCAGCGTTCGCCAGCGAGTTGGTAAATCTCCATATCCACGGCGATTTTTCCCGTATCGTGCAGCAATGCCGCGCAGACCACTGCGACTGTCCATGCGCTGGCCTGCCGGGCCTGTTCTTCTGCTCCTGCTTCCGGTGGCAGCAGATAACCCTGGCGCAGTCGGACGGCGTTGCAGGCAACCTCCAGCGAATGGTCCAGTAGTCCGCCGGGAGTGGAATGGTGATGACTTTGTGAGGCGGGCAGCAGTTGTACCAACGCGGCGAAGCGATTAATCGCCGTGAGGATCCAGCTATCAAACAGGGTATCCGGCAGTGGGGTCAGTTGCCGTAACTGCTGCAAACAGGACTGGCGTAACGGTGTCGCCAGCAATCGCTCTGCGGATTGTGGCGCAAACCAACCCTCCGGCAGCGTAGCGTCTGGCGCAGGTGGCTGGCTTTGGGATGATCTTTGTAGCCACTTCAGCATAATTCCCCTTTCTGGGCAGGCCCCTTTGCCCTTGTTGCCCTTCCTTTGCAGTTTCTCCCTTTGGGCCTTTTGTGTGTAACAGGTTTTTTTGTCAGCCAGGAACAGTTAAATGTTGTGCTTATCTCAACGGACAAATTTTGTTCAATATGGTACTGGTGGCTGAAATAATGCGATTGGTGAGGCCAATGTTATGGTGCGAGTGAACCACACAGCGTTGGATGGAAAAATAGCAGGTAATTTGTGCACTTTGATTGATGAGGAAGCACTGGCGCAGGCCAGAGGGCAATTGGTTGCACAGGGCTGGCTGACAGCAGATGAAATATCCCTGCTGACGGATTTTACTCCTGAACAGTTCGCTAAGTGGAAACGCGAGGGCTGTATTTTCTCGGTACATAAAAATGGTGTAGGGGAGGCATTTCCTGGTTATGCGTTAGATGAAAACTTGCGGCCATTACCGGTGATGAAATCGATTCTGGATATTCTGACAAAGGTGAAAACACCATGGGGCATAGCCGAGTGGTTTGCTACCTCAAATGATTTATTGGCAGGCAAGATGCCGGAGGAGATGCTATCGCACTATCCGGCCAATGTAATTCAGGCGGCGGAAGCTGAAGCATGGCAACTCATTAATGGTGCTGAATAGACTTAGTCAGGGCATATTATTTTTCTCCGACCGAGTATGAAATGAAAAAAGTGACCGACGTTTTGTCGGCCACTTTAAAATTACCACCAGGCATAAAACATCAACCTGTCTCGCTCAAAATCAAACGTCTCCAGCGTCTCCTTCACCCACAGGGTGACGGCGCGGACATCTTTCCAGTAGTGTTCTCCATAGTCGGTATATCCATAGAAAAAGCCGTCAATCGTGGGATAAACCGCGCCGCAGTTATCCGGCGTCAGGCTCTGCAGGTCGCTCAGAAGCGCCTGCAAGTGTGCTTTTGTGACTTCTAACAGCACCTGGTTACGCACCAGCCCAACGTGTTTATCCACCCATTTGAGTAACGGGTTCACCTTGCGGAAATACCCCACTCTGGCGTACTGGCTTTCATCGGGCGCGTTTTTTGCCCGTTCGAAAAAGAAGAGATCGAGTCCCATATATCACTCCAGAAAAAAGGGGAGCAATTCCCCGACGGGGAAGGCTCCCCGTGCGGGTGGGCTGTCAGGCGCTAAGCTGACAGGGTTGTGGTACAGCGTTGAGTAGCCATTCACTGGCGTGGCGCGCCATACCGCTGGCGCGGATCACTGCCCGCTTGTCCTGGCGCAGGATATCCAGCCAGTAGCCGATATAGCTGGCGTGCTGGAGCCTGCCCTGAATGCCGCAATGGGCGCACAGGAAGGCGCTCCCCATCTCCGCCACTAATTCTTCAGCAGCGTAGAGCGCTTCGGTGTGTTCCGCTCCGGCAATACCGGGGCGGTTGAGGCGTGAAGCGTGTCCGGTAGCGTGTGTCAGTTCATGCAACAGCGTGGCGTAGTACGCCTCGCTGCTTTCAAACTGCTGCGGGTGCGGCATCATCACCAGGTCGGTCGCGGGTTTGTAATACGCTTTCGACTGGCGGCGATGGCGCAGCGTCACGCCGCTATTCTTCGCAATGGTTTCGGCCATCTCCACAGGCTCTGCGGGCCGGGTAAACGGCTCAGACAGCGACTGCGGCAGGCCGTCGCACTGCGACAGGTTAAACAACCGGAACTCGCGGATGATCCCGAAATGCCGTATCTGCGGCTCGCCGTTTTCATCAAGCAATGGCTGACCGAGAGCGTCGGTCTCTTCCTGCGTGCGCGGCAGATACAACACCGCCAGAGAGGATTTCTCGCCCCGGCGCACTTGCCCGCCGAGCGCGCTGACCTGATGGAACGTCAGCCAGCGGTCGCTGGCAAAACTTTGCTTGTCGGCGCTGTTCCACAACAGCGGCACGTTGATGCCGTGATACGGACGACCGGATAACGCATTGATCGGGAACGGCGGCTCGCCATCGCGCCACGGGCGGATCCACGGCACATTGCCGTTTTCCAGCTCAGCAATAATCTGGTCGGTGACTTTCTGGTAGATATCGTTGCTTCTGTCCATTGTGCGATCCTCATGGAAGAAGCCGGAGCTACCTCCGTCCGGAGGCGACTCCGGCGGGGAGAGGTTATGCCTGTTCAGCCATCGAGACCTGCACATAGTGGCCGTGATAGTTGAGCGACAGCGGTAATGCGACAGGGACTTTCATATCGCCCTGCGGCGGCTGGCAGTAGATCGTAAAGGTGACTTTCTTGCGGGATGCCCCGGCGGTGCGCAGGGTCAGCAGTACGGCGAGCAACAGATTGCCCAGCCGTTCTTCCACCTGCTGCGGGTCGGCGGGAAATTCCACAGCGGATTGCCAGACATCAGGGGCGATAACCACCGGCATTAACGACGGTTTTTTATCGAAAAGCGACATGGTGTTTCTCCTGTAAATGAGCAGGGAACACCCTTCGCAGGGCGTTTCCCTGCGGGATGGAATGGTACGGGTATCCTGCGCATCTGCGCCGTTCGCGCCTTCCGGATACATGGCGAACTTACTGCATGGCTGGCGGTAGTGTTTTCTGCGCGGGTGATAAAAGGGAGGGGAAAATCATTACCGGGACTGAAGAGTTTTATCGTTCCTGAAATGTGAACGCAGGCAGATTGATGCGCACGCATCGCTCAAAAAATGATCTTTTTCAGGCGGATACTGAAATCAGAAAAGCATATGACCTTGAACAGTAAACACAATGACTGGAGGGATATGCTAATGAACCAACAAGATATAAACGCATTAAAGAATTTTGATTTTCTGGCGCGCAGTTTTGCCCGTATGCACGCCCTGGGCCAGCCAGTGGATATCGATGCCGTGACCGGCAATATGAGTGATGAACAGCAAGCATGGTTCCGGGAGCGATACGACCACTACCGAAAGCAGGCTGAGCGGGCGAGAGTGATAGAACTGCGGTGATGTAACGAACAACGGGCTTAACGGCCCGTTGCGTATTTTCAGGCTTTGAAAATCTGTTTACGGTGCCAGCCGACATACTGTTCAGCAGGCCACTGCGTTTTGTCATAAGGAAGGAATAACTGCTGGCCGTCCCGGTGCCAGAACAGATGGTCGACCACCGGACTACGACTGACGCCGCCGGAGATGCGGATGGTCATACTCTCATCCAGCCCGAATGCCCCCATATCAAACGCGTCATGGTGCAACGTACAGAGCGCCAGTCCATTGTTCACCACGCAAGGGCCACCATACGCTTTCCAGTGAATATGCGCCGCTTCAATACCAACCAGCGCGCCATCCAGCCTGAGATCGTAACCGCAGAACGCGCACCGTGAGTGGTAAGCGCGAAGAACGATATCCCTGAAACGCGGATCGCGGTTCCTGGAGCGATCGATAAAATCGAATCCCAGTTGGTTGGCCAGGATCCGCTGAATACTTTCCGGGAAGCGATCGGTGAGGATCTTCTGGGCCAACTGGTCGATCATCTCAGGGTGGGCCAGCAATTGTTGGTAAGCCGCCTCATCGAAGCCGCCCGCCACCTGGTTATCAATCAGTTCTTTCTTTGTCGGCTGAGTATTGCCCTTGCGCGGTTTGCAACCTTCTGCGTGAGCGATCTCCCAGAAGCCGTCTGTTCGCAGCCGCCAGAACGGCATATTGGGATAGTCGGTGCGTCGCTTGGGGCCAAACTCTTTCAGCAGGCGAGTAAGCGGTTCGTGGATCTCCAGGCCGTAGTTAAACAGGCGTGGATGGCCTGCTTTGTACTGCGACAGTACGTACAACAGCAGCAGCGGTTTATGCGGCGCGCATACGTCACCCTGACGCCAGACAGAGACGTTAGAGATGGCGGATTGCAGCGTTTCTGGAGAGATCATAAGAATGAACCGGGTAACAGGCTGATGTTATTGCGATCATGCTCGCAAAATGCCGGTGACTCAAGCCCCGTTCATCACACCGTCAGTACGAAATCTTCAGGGAATGCGTGTTTTACTGACGATCATTTTCCCGACCTGTTCGCCAGCGCTGCGGATATCGCCGACCGCGCTGCCCATCACCCCGGCGACTGCTGCGCCGATCCTGACGCCTGCCCACGTCAGTGCGCCCAGCCAGAATGCGGGTAACACCAGGAACATCACGCCCATAAGGATATTCACAATCAGATCGTCGGAGGTGTTTTGCAGGCCCCAGAGGTTGAAGTACGAGTGGGTGTCGCTGTCGTACATCATCTGCATCAGCCAGTTATCCAGCCAGCGCGCCAGTTCCCACCAGAAGGTGAGAAAGAACAGGGCGAACTGCACAAAGCTCAGCGTGATGACCGTTTTAAGATCCCATGCCGAGAACAACAGAATTATCGGAATACAAATCACCAGCGCCATTTCGAGGAACGCCTGCACCATCGGCAGCGCCTGGCGGACGTTATCAAACGCCGGAAAAAGAGCGTAGCTGGAAAGCCCCGCGCCGATGATCCCGCCCACACGACTCAGCAACTGCGTCTGGCTGAGATTATCTCCCGCACTCCCGCCAAACCCGTTGTACACCAGCCCGCCCTGTGACACCTGCATATTGCGCGGGCTCACCAGCGAGCGCAGTACCGCTTCTTCATACTCCTCTTTCGACTGCCCCAGCCTCTGTAGTTGTTGCCAGAGCGTGGTATCGACCTGCTTCAGTAGCCGATTTTTCAGCCCCGCATCGCCATCGGACCACCACTCCTTACACGCTGGATAGCCGCCACCGCCCGTATCGCTCAGACCGTCGTCGCGGCTGGCGTCATAAGGCCAGGCGGCGCGGGGCGAACGGGAATGATCGTGGTCGTAATAACCCGGTGTAGTGAGGTAAAAAGACGATCCCACCCAGTCCACCTCTCGGCTCTGTTCCTCGCTAATATCGCTGCCCAGCCGCTTGAGGCGTGCGCGCGACGGCCCATAGCAGTCGTTAACGAAATCCTGTAATTCCTGTGCCAGCGCTGGATCGGCGATCCGGGTGTGCTGCACCTCAAAGCGCAGCTGGCGCAGGTCCGGCTTGCAGGGCAATACGGCGACGGCGGCGCTGGTAATGCCTTTACCCAGCGCATGCGTGAAGTACCACCATACCGGCACGGAAGCGCTCTGACCGCTGAGTTCATTAATCAAAGGTGCATAGCCGGAATCGCCGGGCTGTACCACCGACCAGCCGCACTGTTTTGTGCGCTGGCTGTCGTAGGTGAGGGTATTGATATCAACATTGAGAAACGGTATGCCCGCGAAGAGGATCACCAGCAGGGCGCTGTAGAGGGAGTGCTCCACCCAGACGACCAGCAGGCGGGCGACGTTGCCTTCATCGGCCCCCTGGCCGCGCGCTTTCAGCCACAGGGCAACCAGTTTTGCCAGCAGGGGCAGGGCGAACAACCCGGTGGCGGTCAGCGTCTGCCACACGCCGTTGTTCACCAGCCAGCCGAGCAGGGTGAGCACGTACTCGAAATAGCTGTTGGCGGTCATCGCGGGCTGTCCGGCTGCGGGTTATTGAGGTTGTGCAGACGGCGGTCGCTGTCGTCCGGCACCTCCACCGCCTGGCCCTGAAGCTGGTCGCGCTGCTGTTTGCGTTGCAGGATAAGGCTTGTGGTATTGCGCGTCAGCGCCTGGCGGAAATCGAGTTCCAGCTTTAACTGGCTCAGCTCTTCATCCAGTTGGGCGGTGGTTTTGCCCAGGCTCTCCTGTGCCTCTTTGACGTTGGCGATATTCGGTTCGCGCATGCCCGCGAGCAGCGTGCGCCGGGCCAGCAGCGCCTGCTCGGTGACGCGGGCCAGTGCCAGTTCTCCCGCCAGACGTTCGGTGAGGACGGCAACATCCGGATCGTCGCGTAGCGCCTCGACCACGCCGCGGGTAAGCTGCATGGATCCGCCGGAGGCTTTCGCCAGGTTGTCGAAGCCGGGTTTCTGGCTGCCATTAACCAGATCCGCCAGAAGGGGCAGGATCTTCGCCTTTTCTTCGTCGATCAGCGGATGCAGGCCGATCCCCGCCTGTGCGCCGGAGCGTGCCTTCGGATCGTCGGTGACCTGCGCCACGCTGATAGTCTGCTCGCCGACCACGCGGGTCATCCATCCGGCGGCCTCTTCAGGGGATGTCCAGGTGCTACAAAGTTCCCCGTCGTATTCGGAGGTGGTAAGAGATGTGGTGCTGGTGGCGGGCTGCTGGTTGAGAATGTTCCAGCCTGCGGCGGTGGCGTCATGGACTACTTTAATCGGCGGCTGGCCTTTGCCGCCGCGCTTTTCGCCGCCCACCCAGCGCTTACCCTTTTCGGCGGCCTCTTTTGCCGCTTTCTGGTCGGTGCGGATGGCGTCATTATCGCTTGCGGCGAGGGACTGGTAATTCTCCGCTTTGGCTCCGGAAAACCAGGCGGAGTCTGCCGCCAAATCGGTCATCTTCTCCGCTATTTTCTGGCAGTTCAGCAACGACTTATCAAAATCCAGCCGCCCCTGCAGCACGCCGTTGGTCAGCAGATCATAAAGCTGCGGATTGGCGCGCTGGATAATCATCGCGGGCAGGCTGGCGACCGCCCCGGTGGCACTCTGGATAACGTTGCCCATCAGTTGCTGGAAGCCATCGGTGATGCCGTTGAGCTGGTTGCGCACCGTGGTGTCGATGTCAAAATTGCCGCACATCATATCGGCGTTCCAGCCAATGCCCACGCTAAGCGGCGAAGGGCTGCGGCGCACGGGCGGCGGCATGACCGCCTCGCCGCCGCCAATCTGGTAGTAAAGCAGGTCGTCGACCGCGCCTCGCGTGCGGAAGCTGTAGTCGTCTGCCGCCAAGCAAACCCAGGCGAAAAACACTAAGACCAGGCAAAGGACTCTCATCATTGCCTCCGTTAACCGGTACTGCCTAGGAAGGTTTGCCCCCGGCGCGGACAGCATTTGTAAGGCCGCCACAGCGTCCAGGCGTACGCGCCGTTCTCTGCCAGCTTGTCGGCGTAAGTGTCGGTGGCGCTGCCATCCGGGAACACAGAACAGGAAGCGGATTTTTTCGGCGTGAGCATCTGCCAGCGATGGTTATCGCTGTCGCCTTCGATAACCGGGGAGGGCGGCCAGTATCCGGCGCGGGATGAGGCGGTCAGCGGCGTGTAGATATGCGGTTGCCCGGTACGGGTCACCAGATCGGCCGCGCGCTGGGCGATAACGGCGGCGGCTTTATAGTCGTGCGTCTGGCTGATGGCTCCGGCGCGAGGGTAGATATTGCCCCACATATCGCCGTTCTGACCGACTTCCCGCATGCCCGGCGTCAGCGCCTCTGGCCAGGTCATTTCCGCTACACCGCTGCGCCACGCCAGCGTATCGAGTTGACTCAGAAAGTACGGTTGAAAAGGCTGCGATGAAGGTGAGCAGATATAGCCAAACTGGGTGAAAAATTTTGCCAGTTCATCACCCGCCGGGAAGCCGATGGCGTCGGCATTCTTAAAGCGGATCTTGCTGTGCTGGCTGGCCGCTCGCGGATTAGTGTCGCCACCGCTTTCGGCAATGCCGGGTAACGCCGGGCTGAGTAACGACATCTCCGTCCACGGACTTTGCCCGGTGTTGCTGTAAGCCGACACCACCAGATCCGGGCGGAAATGACTGACCTTCACCGACGTGCGTACCGTACAGCCGAGCGGCGTGCAATAGAGCCAGTAACACAGGCCGACAACCCGATAGTTCACGCAGTCCGGCGACAGGGCGGAAGCGGCAATTTCCGGCGTGGTAATGGCTCTGAGCGGGAAAGCGGCGCACAGCATCAGGGGCAACAGAAGAGGAAAGCGGTCTTGCATAACGCCTCCGGCAACAGAGTTTTCTTCTGCCGGGTGTAGCGCAATGCCCATAAGATCACTGCTGAAAACTGGAACCAGCCCGTGAAAATTGTTGAGTCTGGCATCAACCTTTGCCGGGCTTTCTGGTGTTATTCTGTGGTTAAGGCCGGGCTACGAAAGTGGTTCCGGCCTGTTTTTTTCTTCATTTTTATTGTGTTTAAGGAGCAAGACTTATGCCAGTAAAACGAAAACATCTGACCCGCCATGAAGTGGGCCAGATACTGCTTGCAGCGGACAGAGGGATCCATTTTGAGCGGGATTACTGCCTGATTCAGATGTGTTTTTTACATGGTCTGCGGGTCAGTGAATTGTGCGGAATGCGCCTGTCGGATATCGATTTGGTGGGGCGTTCGGTCTATGTCCGACGGCTTAAAAACAGTCTCTCGACGCAGCATCCGCTGTTCGATGCCGAATTGCCCGCGTTGATGCGCTGGCTAAAGGTACGTCGCCGCTGGCGGGAGGCAGACAGCGACTGGCTTTTTCTGTCGCAGAAAGGAGGCCCGCTGTCGCGTCACCAGGTTCGATTGTTGCTCAAACGTTACGGTGAGCTGGGCGGCGTCAGCATTTCCGCATATCCCCATATGCTGAGGCACGGATGCGGTTTCGCGCTGGCGGACCTGGGGCGTGATACGCGTCTGATACAGGATTACCTGGGGCACCGGAACATCCGGCATACGGTGATTTATACGGCGACAAATACGCAGAGGTTTATGAATGTCTGGGGGAATATGAAAGAAAACCACACAATTAGTGCCAGAATGTAAAGTAGTATCAGAAAAATTTAGCAAAGTGTCAAAATTTTTCTGAGACCCCTTTTGATAACGGATTATCTCTCTGTTTTAAATAATAATTCCGATCTAATGCAGCTTAACACACCTTTGGTACCCTGCTGGCAACGTGCGTGAGTCGTCCACGTTGCCAGTTCTCATTTGCTCACCGCCTTACTGTTTTATGCCATTCCGCAAGCTCTGCTCCTCTCCCGATGGCATTTTATTTTTCATTCTCTTCTTCCACATCATTTTCTCCTGAACTCACCACTCTGGCACTAACGGGAAAGTCTAATGCAGATTTTTTCACCGCCAGAGTGATGCGGGGCCGAGTCCCGAATGTTCTTTCATCAAGGAGAAACACATGAAAAAAACGATGTTAAGCGCGTGTTTTATGCTGGCGGCGGCTAATGCCATGGCCGCCGACGGCACCATCCATTTCACCGGTAGCATTACCGACCAGACCTGCAAGATCGACACTGGCTCCCAGAATCTACCGGTGAACCTCGGCAATGTTGCCCAAACCGCCCTTAACGGGGCGAAGGGGATGAGAGCGGCGCCAACGCAATTTACCATCAACGTGAGCGAGTGCCCGGAAACGGTCACCGGTGCAAATGTGAAATTTGACGGGACATCCGATAACAACGACCAGAGCCTGCTGGCACTGGACAGTGGCACGGGCATCGCCACCGGGGTTGGGATCCAGATCGCAGATAAAAACGGCACGGCCATCCCACTGCACTCCGCTTCATCCGACTACACCCTCGCAGAAGGCGCAAACGCGCTCGACTTTGTCGCCCGCTATGTCTCCACAGGCCCGGCGGTCACCACCGGTACAGCAAACGGTACCTCTGAGTTCACCATCATTTACAAATAACGCTGTGCCGTCGCGGGGCGCATTCTCCTCCTCCTGACCATGCGCCACCGCATAACAGGGAGCGTTTCGCAGGGATGCGTATTTTTCGTCCGGAGATAACAAGATGAACAGGTATGCAGACATTTTGCTGGCGCTATTGCTGGCCGTATTTACCGTGCAGGCACAGGCCGGGATTGTCATTGGCGGGACACGGGTCATTTATAACGGCGACAAAAAAGAGACCTCCGCTTCTATACGGAACCCCGACAGATCCGGCGTCTGGCTCGTGCAGAGCTGGGTAGACAGCGGGATGAAGGGAAATAAAACGCCGTTTATCGTCACGCCGCCGTTGTTTCGCATTAACCCAGGGGAAGAGAACATCCTGCGCATTGTGCGCACTGGAGGGAGCCTGCCTGAAGATCGGGAATCGGTGTTCTGGCTGAACGTGAAATCCATTCCCGCCACCGACGACAGCGTGCCGCATAACAACGTTCTGCAGGTGGTGGTGAAATCCCGCCTGAAACTCTTTTACCGCCCGGCGGGGCTGGAAGGGCAGCCGGAGACCGCTTACCACCACCTGTCCATCGCCCGCAGCGGCAATCGTCTTACTATCAGCAACCCCACGCCTTACTACGTCACGTTATTCACCTTAAAGGCGGACGGGCAGGAGATCAAAGAGGCCGATATGGTGCCGCCGAAGGGCAGCGTCAGCTTCACGCTGCCATCGGCCACGGCGTCCACGGTGACCTGGCAGGCGATCAGTGATTACGGCGGCGTTAGCCAGACCGAAAGCCGCAAACTCTGAGGGAGGGAATATGAATAACCCCAATTCCCGACTGATGATCTTCCTGCTGGCGCTGCTGCTGATTATGGTGCTCCTGTTGGGTTACCTGCGTCATGCGGAAGCCCGCGAGACCTTCAATACCCACGCGCTGGAGCTGGACAGCCCGGGCCAGGCGGTCGTTGACTTATCCGCCTTTTCCGAAGCCGATGGCCAGCTACCGGGTACTTACCGGGTGACGGTGTACGTCAACGGCGAGCAGCAGGGCGAGGCGCAGGATATTGCCTTTGTTGCCGGGGCAGATAAAAAACTCACCGCGCAGTTAACTCCCGCAATGCTGAAAGCCTGGGGCGTGAACACCGCCGCCTTTCCTGCGCTTGCCGCACTGCCAGCGGACAAACCGCTGGAGGATATTGGCCGCTATATCCCGATAGCTTCCAGCGAACTGCGTTTCAGTAAACTGCAACTAAACCTCAGTATCCCGCAGGCGGCGATGAGCGCCACCGCGCGCGGCTGGGTGGATCCGTCCGAATGGGATGAAGGCGTATCTGCCGCGCTGCTGAACTATAACCTCAGCGGCAGCAACACCTGGCGCGACGGTGAAAACGGCTCTGATGATAACTACTACGCCAACCTGCAGAGCGGGCTGAACCTCGGCGCGTGGCGGCTGCGCAACTATTCCACCTGGAATTACGACGAGGATAACGGCAGCCACTGGGATTCGGTGAACACGTATCTTCAGAGGGATATCCAGCGCCTGCAGGGGCAGCTCACGCTCGGCGACAGCTATACGCCTTCCGATATCTTCGACAGCGTGCAGTTTCGCGGCGCGCAACTGGCGTCGGATGACAATATGCTGCCGGACAGCCTGCGCGGGTTTGCGCCGATCATCCGCGGTATTGCCCAGTCGAATGCCCAGGTCACCATTAAGCAGAATGGTTACACCATCTATCAGAGCTACGTCGCGCCGGGGGCCTTCGCCATCAGCGATCTCTACCCGACATCCGGCAGCGGCGATCTGGAGGTCACGATTAAAGAGGCCGATGGCAGCGAGCGAACCTTCATCCAGCCGTTCTCGGCGGTGCCGATTATGCAGCGTGAAGGCCGCCTGAAGTATGCCCTCACCGCCGGTAAATACCGCAGCGGCAACAGCGACAGCGATGAGCCGGAATTCGGCCAGATAACAGCGATTTACGGCCTGCCGCATGCCATCACGATTTATGGCGGCACGTTGTACTCGGAGGACTATCAGTCCGGGGCGGCAGGGCTGGGGTTTGGTCTCGGCGAGCTGGGTTCGGTTTCCGCGGATATCACCGCTGCGCGCACCACGCTGAACAACGATGAAACTCACGACGGTCAGTCGTACCGGGTGCAGTACTCAAAAGATTTTCAGGCCACCGATACCAGCTTCACCCTGGCGGCGTACCGCTATTCCACGGAGGGTTTCTACACCTTCCAGGAAGCAAACGACTTACGCTCGGACAGCGATGATGGCTGGCGGCTGACGTACAACAAACGCCAGAAACTCCAGCTCGATCTCACCCAGAGTATCGGCAGCTACGGTTCGTTCTTTGTTTCCGGCTACCAACAGGATTACTGGCATGAGGATGGTTACGAGCGCACCCTCAGCACCGGCTGGAACGGCAACATCAACGGTATCAGCTACAGCGTTTCCTACAGTTACAGTGATTACCCGGACAGCATCCAGCCTGCCGACCAGCAGCTGGCGTTCAGCATCCAGGTGCCGCTCAGCCGCTTTATGCCGAACGCGTGGGCCAGCTACAGCGTCAACACCGCGAAGCACGGCGACACCCGCCAGCAGGTGGGCCTCAATGGAACGGCGCTTGCCGATAACAACCTCAGCTACAGCCTCCAGCAGAGCTACACCAACCACGGTGTGGGCGGCTCCGGCAATATCAACGCCGACTACAAAGGCGGGCAGGGGGAAATCACCGGCGGCTACAACTATGACGACGACACGCAGCAGGTGAACTATGGCCTGAAAGGGGGGATTGTCGTCCATCCGCATGGCATCACGCTTTCCCAGCCGCTCGGTGACTCACTTGCCATCGTGAAAGCGCCCGGCGCGGATGACGCGAAGGTGCAGAACAACACCGGGGTCTATACCGACTGGCGCGGCTATGCGGTGGTGCCGTACGTCAACGCCTACCGGAAAAACCGCATCGCACTGGACACCAGTACGCTCAGCGATGGCGTCGATATTGACACCGCCGTGCAGACGGTGACGCCAACGCAGGGCGCAGTGGTAATGGCGGACTTCAACACCCGCGTCGGACGGCGCGTACTGATGACGCTGCTGTACCGTGGGCTGCCGGTGCCGTTCGGCGCTCAGGCGAAAATGAAGGAAGGCGGCAGCGGCATCGTTGGCGATGACGGCCAGGTGTATCTGACGGGCGTCCCGGATGAAGGTGATATCACGGTGAACTGGAACGGAAAGCAGCAATGCGTGGTGCATTACCGGTTGCCGGAGAATGCCGCAAACGCGCCGGTAACGGAAACTGAGCAGGAGTGTCGGGAATGAAACTTATTCGCTACATTGTGGCCCTTACGAGTGTCATCATGTTTTCTCTGCCAGTGATGGTCTGGGCGTCATGCGCCTTTACGGGCGGTGCAACCTCAGAAATTAGCGGCTATGTCACATTTGGCAATGTGTCTGTTCAACGCGATGCGCCGATAGGCAGCGTGCTTGCTACGGCGACAACCGGGACTTATAACGGTGGGCAGGCGATTGCCGGATGTTCTGAATCCTGGACTTATCGCTGGGAACTGAGCAAATGGAGCTCGTTGAGTTCCCAGGGGAACAAAGTCTATAACACCAATATTGCAGGAGTGGGGCTCCGGCTAACAAACACTGCATCTGGAAAGTTGCTTCCCTATGACCAAAGTATGGGAACGGGCAGCGTCATTATTAATGCTGATGGTATTAAAGCTGAATTAATCAAAACGGGCGATATTACGGGCGGAACCCTGGATACCGGTATGCTGGCGCGGGCCTCGGTGGCAAACCAGTTTTATTTTGCCAATGTCACCCTGAATGGCACAAATACCATTACCTCTGAATCCTGCTCCGTTACCACTAACCTGGTTAATGTCCCGCTGGGGGATCATGACAAAAGTGAGTTCAGCGGTCCGGGTACCGGAACGGCCTGGCAGACATTCAATATCAATCTGAGTTGTGTTCAGGGCGCGCGAATTAATGTGCGTATTGACGCCACGGCAGATAGCGACGCAGGCGTACCCGGCGTCATTAAACTCGACAGCGATCCCGTTAATGCCAGCGGTGTTGGTGTTCAGCTCTGGTATCGCTATGAAGACAGCCCGGTACAGTTCGGTCAGGAGCGGTATTACTACACCTCGCCTTCAGGTGGTAACGAATATGTTCAGCTTCAGGCGCGCTATTATCAGACTACGCAGAGCATCACGGCCGGGAAGGCGAACGCCACGGCAACGTTTACGTTGACGTATAAATAGCTATCTGAACAATTTTAAAGGTTTTAGACTAACCCTCTGTTTATCAGGGAAGATGATAATGACCCAATATTGGTGGAAAGATCTTTTTGATCGCAATAATAACTGGCAGGGCCTGGAGCTGACACTTAAGAGCAACCAGAGGACCGACGTGGCAATGGAAATGCTAAGTGGTCGTTATGGGCGGATGGCGCTGCAGGTCTCTGGGGAGACATTATTCTGGGCATCGATGTTGAAAGATCATTCTGGTGTCTGGTTGGTGTTTAATGCCGAACATTCCGCTTGCCAGACATTATTACCGGCTGTCACATCTGAAGATATTGAAGGAATTAAAAACAAAGGCGAACGGGCCTGGACAGGTGAATGGTGTCGCTATTTTTCCCGGCAATTAATGAATGCGCCAGTGCCTCTTCTGTCTCCTCGCCGATGGCTGATAAGGCCGATGGAGGCCAAATATTCATTACCGAAATTATCCGGACAGCGTGTTCCTGCAAATGGCTGGCGTTTTGATGCCCCAGAAAGCAGCGGGAATATCGGCTGTAGCTGGACGCTCTACGGCGAAGATTTTCCTGATTTGGTCAATCCTGACAAAGTCAGATTAGTGGACTGGTGGTGGAGAGGTAGCCTGCTACTTGGGCGTTATCCGATACAACCTGATGCCGGAAGGTTGAAATGGTGGCGTAAAAAATGCCGGGAGGGTGCGCTGCCTCCAGTACTTGTCTGGTATATAGCAGGGCTGGGATCATTTGTTATTCTTGATGGTCATTATCGTTTACAGGCAGCGATTGCAGAAGAAATCCCACCTTCATTTCTGGTGCTCAGCGAATTGCAGGAACGGGATTTTGCTATCGATCAAGAAAATATCCGCATCCCCCTTGAAGATAGCGACCACATTTGGGACATCGTGCCAAACATTGTGCGCCGCCCTTATTATAGCCAGGGCGGTGCGCGGGAAGTTCCATTGTTTTTAGCTGGGGCACTCATAACGACAAAAGGCACCCTTTCGGATGCCCTTTAACTTGTTTTTCGGCGGGGATTATGCGGCTTGTGCAGCTACGTGATAATCCCCCGAACCAATGTAGCTGACCGGGTTACAGTGGCCGCTCAGCGCGTCCAGTACATCCAGTACCACATCCTCAACGTTAGCCGGGAGATCACTATCTAACGCATGGTTCAACAGTTCATACGCAAGATGGCCACCATCACGCCCGTTGGCGTTTACCATATCATTACACATGGCAAACAGAGCCTGACGGCTCGCACCCTGCGCGATAATGAGGTTGATTGCTTTTTCGTAGTTCACTTTATTGATCATTGTTATGTACCTCCCAAAGAGGTCGTGTCTCAGCCAAATGGGCTTCGTATTCCTGAATGTGCATATCATGCTTTGGTGCAATGATAGCATGGGTTTCGCTATCTTCAATGAACAATAAGTGTTCATGTTCAACCAAAACCGCCGACGCGATCGCATAACACGTAAGCCGACGCGCTGGCTTGAACAAATGCCGAGGGATATTCTCCTTTGGCGGAATCGTCAGAGACAACCCCTGCGCCAGGTGTATGAAGTTACCCTTTTCATCCAGCAATACGTCAATGACCTCTCCCGGCGCAACTTGCCCATCAATACCCGTTCGCACTGTCAAACAATCGCGTGCGCCCGTTTCCACTAGGGGAAGAGCGTCAGTGTCAGACTTCATCATGCGCAGGTATTTAGCAGTCAATTTGCGTTCCTGATCATCCAGTTGAAAAAAGATCGAAAGCATTTTGCCGCAAGCCCCATCCACCAGCAAGAGGGCATTCAGTTATTCCCTTCAAATTGTGCCGAATTGGCTGGTGAATCGCTCTTTTCTACCATTTGCAACTTACCCCGCCCATAAGGGCGGGACTTGCCGCGCTTTTGGGTCAAAGCTGCCGCCAGAGATGTTATAATATTACTGCCTTTAAGGGTTCGCAGAATGCTCACAACCTTATCATCTGGCAACCCATTCAGAATTTGCATAGCAGCTCGAAGAACATCTGTTCGGGTTACACCTATCAGGCCAGCTAGTTCTGTGTGGCGTTTGTTTTTTTGACGTGTTTTGCGTGCGCCGGAGGGATACATACCTCCAGCGCCAGCGTAAGGGTTATTAGGGCTCTCATTTGCGTTTCAGGGTGCCTATGCTCTCTGGGCTTACCCAGCGGCCTTCACCGTTCTTTTTCAGGGTAAAGGACATTTTGTTTTTCAGGGTAAAAAAACAGGGCACCGTCAGCGATCGCCGGGGAAGCGGAACATTGAACCTTGTCGCCGCCGTAGGTGGAGCCGTTCACACCGAACACCAGACCCGGCAGCTCCTGACCGTCTTCCTGGGTAACAGTCCATGTGCCTTGGTAAGGGGGGCAGCTTAGGCGCGTGCGCGGCGTTCTGCGCTTTGGTTTTGTGGATGTCACAAGAGCCATCTGAATCGGTCACTTACGTACAGCCTGAGCGCTCCAGTTGTGCGCGATAGTGTGCTTTGATGGCATGTGCCAGTGCTGTTGCTACGGTCGCCAGAGGGATTACTATCATCAATTTTTTTCATTGCTGATTTTCCAGTTCGTTAAATTCGTTATAAAGCGCCCAGTGACGCTCGTTATAGTCGCAAGCCAGCTGGAATAAATGCCAGAAGGACAGACCGCGTGCGGCCAGGAACTTGCTCAGACGTTGGTATCTCATTTCTTTTCGTCGGCGTAGCGACGGGCGTTATCAAAAAGCCCAGTACACATATTGAATCCTTAAAAAATTTCCCCCCCGTCACACCGCTGGGCGGGGAGGGGCGCAAGGCGCATCTACTTAATGATCAATACGCTACTTTTCGCCGGTAATGGTGGCGTGCCATTTGCTTTTTGGACAGAAAAGGCCAATCAGTTGCAGTCGGAAAGGTAAATTTCTGCGCTGCTGGCATCACTTGACGCGTCATCAGCACACGATTGAGCATCATCCAGATCATCAGCACTGGCAGCGTCATCAGCATTCGACTGGGCCGACTGGATAGCCATGCGGGCAGCGCCGATATCGCACGCTATTGCGATTCCTGTGGTCTGCGCCAGGAGCGCGGCCAAAATTACCCAAAAAAACTTATTCATCGTTTACTCTCAAAATGTCCTGACCACTGGGCAGGCATTAATGTGCTTTCAGGGCTTCGATTTCGTAGCCAACTTGCACCATGTGGATGTACTGAATTGCTATCGGCAGCGCTAGATCTGCATCGATACCCTGACCTTTAAGTTTTGTTGCAATGTTTTGCGTGCTCTCTGATAAATCAGCAGCGGAGGATTTAATTTTCTGGGCACTGCTACCCCACTCGTCCCGCATTTTTCGAGCTATATCAGAGCCGCCGGTACAGCTTTTCGCCAGATAGTCGGTCATAGCAGCCGGATCAGGAAAGATGATTGTTTTCGACAGTTCGGTAAAGGAATCCTGCGCCTGGCCTTTACAAAACTCGGATGCGGGTTTATTCATTGCCGCCATCATTGTTTGCTCACCGATTCGATAAGCCTCTTCCACCGTCTTTGGTGCGTTCACGCTATAGGTAGAGCGGTTTGACTCCGCCATTGATTTGCCCAGCATCATGCCAACGCCTTTAGCCGCAAACATTACAACCACGGCCACACCAATTTTCTTGCCCCATTTTTGAACGAAAGCATTCATATTCATTGCCTCAATAGCCACCAACGGTAGCGGGTTAAAAATGTTACTGTTCAGAGTCCAGCTTGCCTGATACCAGGCAACGTTCTGCCTCGCCACGTGAGCGAGCGTTATCAGCACAATATTCGCGCACCTCTTTGGAGGCTTCCGGCGCTTGCGTCAGGTACATCGGGATGTCAATCAATCCAGCAGACTGGCACGCCAGTGCATACGCATACGTGGCCTTGTCTTCAAACGTCCGGCGGTATTCCGGGTTGTTAGTGACCTTCGCGTTATAGGCCTCCATGGCTTTTTTAGCGTGGGTACAATCGGCAGGGGTCAGATCAACGCCGTCGGCGTGAGCTACGCCAGCAGTCAACAGCAGTGCGGCGATCAGGGTTTTAATCAGTTTCATTGCTTTTTCCATATTCAGAACTCGCCATCAGCCCGGCAGCGGGCAAATCGTTAGTTAGTGGTGGTGATGGTGGTTACGGCGCTCTGGCGAGCCAGCCGAGGCTCTTTGAACAACCAGCGCCAGATCAGCAGCGAAATCGGTGTGATAATAAAAGGCTGGAAATAGACCTGCGGAGAGCTTTCAAAGAGCACCTGCACAACTTCACCTACGCTGCGATGATACTGATCCGCAAGGGCTACAACGCTGATATACACTCCGCCTGCGGCCAGCCCCAGTGCAATACCGCACGCCTGTAGATAGGACATGTTCGGCCATTCGCCGCCGGCATAATTCCAGTTGAACCAGAACCCAATACCAATCAGGAGAAACATCACGGCCACATAGCCAGCGCTGTAAGAAGTTAAGATGTTCATCAGAGGGAGCAGGGAGAGAAGCATCAAGATGCCCAAAATTACTTTTTTATAAGTTTTCATGATTTAGTTCCTTTATACCGGCGATGGCCGATATGCCTGTTATAAGATTCGTGTGTGACCAGTACCCAGGTCTGCTGCCGCTGGGCGGAGCGCTTGCAAATCAAGCGGTGGTGCATTCCAATGGCCATCGAGATATGGACGAGATACGGGTTGAGCGTGCGGTGTACTCGCTGCGGCGTAAGCTGCTGTTTGTTGAGCACTATGCAGATCTGCCGCTGCAACGGTACGCGCCGCGCCAGCTGTAGCAATAGTAGTGCTCGCATAGCGATCAGCGTGTTGATACGCGGCCTGCGCTAGGGACAGGTCAGCAGCTGCGGCAGTGAAAGTGGTCGCTACGATAACTGCGGCGGTGATAGTTTTAATTGCGAATTTCATTTGTTTACCTTAATTGCCTGAAAACGCCATGCCGTGTAATTCTCCGATAAATAATTAACGCGAGAGACTGTTGGTTATTAAATTGTGAAAATATATCTCAGCCATTTAACCAAATTCGGCATTTCGCCGTGTCGGTGACTCATTTCACCGTACTGCTCATTGATATTATTTTCGAGTGTTTTTAAACCTCGCACCCTGCCAAACTAGTACAATAAATATTCCGTCATATCTGCATTGGTGTGTTATTTACAGATTTATCTCATATAATTCGTGCCGGACTCTTTTCACTGTCGTTAAGAAAGCACATTTTCGCATTAATCACCCCCGTAATAATTCATCATGATATACGCTAGCTTTATCAGCCCCAGTGCATAGAGCGCCACCCACCAACAGCACACGCAGCGCGTGTTCACGAGTTCAGCAAAGCGCCGCGTGGGATAGCGGGGTAATCGTCATGCTTGTTTTCCATTATCAGTATCCAGCGCGTTAAATAAGTTATCGATGATTCCCCCGAAACCTTTTTGCAATTCCAGAAACTTTGATAATTCCGAGTTAAATACTGGGTTATTTTTGTTGTTAATTGCTGTGGTGAGGTTTGTTAACTACATTCAATAGCAGCACACAAAAAATTAATGTTTGCATTTAATTCTTTTGGGCGTTCATCTGATAAAGGCGCGAGCGCTACGGGAGGAACATTCGTTCCTGATACTTTAGTCATGTTGTGTATCACCATTAAACACATTCGAATGAAAGTATTAGTAAATATTTAATTATTTTACCGCTAAAAATAAGGTGAAACTATTCTTTGAGCAAGAAACATTCCCTTCATTTTGGCGCATATTTCGGAATATTTAACCAAATATTAGACGGTTCGCTTCGTCTTCAAGCTCATACGCGCCCATCCATGCCCTTCCTCATGAAACCGCGCACATGCTCTTTCTGCTGTTTGCTCTGCCTTCTGCTGGCCTTCCCAGTACCGAAATTCCTCGGCATTCGGCTTCGCGGCGTGGTCATGTGCCAGCAAATATACTCACCGGCATACAGAATGGAGGACTTTTGCTCGCCGTTCATCAACTAGTGAGCAATCAGACTGCCGGACTCCACACGCAGATCCGCAATGTTCAGCATCTGGTGCATACCGTGCAGTTCGTTTTCCATCTTTTGAACGCACTCCAGCAGTTTCGGTTTTTCTGCTGGCGCAGGCTTACTATCATCGACAGGCACAAGGCTCAGCAGTTCGTCCACTAGCGGTTAGTTATTACTTTCAAAAAGTGCCCAGCAAGCGGCTAGCCGCTCTTTATCCAGAGCGTAAAGCAAGGGGTTGGACTGCCCGCGCCCGGAGGCCTTCGAGCAGGCCTCGTCGTGAGGACAGAATTTGTCTACGAGTATGGGGGCAGTCCAGACACTGGTTTTTGACTTTCGAGACTCAGATGCACCGCCTCGCAGATCCGGCTTACCGCCAGCCCGTCAACTGCGGTGACCGGGTACGGTGACCTGTTCCTGACCGCCCGCACAAAGTCATTGATGGGGTCGATACCAAAGCCGCTGGCGACACCGTTGCGGTAGTTGATGAAGTAGCTGTTGGGCGTGAGCGTCTTGTCCGGGGTGGTAATTTCCAGTCCCCGATGCTGTGAGGTGCTGCGGATATATGTCGTCCCGCAGAGGATCTCGATGCGCCCGTCGTTGTCCTTCGGAAACCCCTCCGGCAGCACCCACGAATTCTCGACCACCCATGAACTGCCATCGGCCATTGTCAGCAGGCTCTGTACGCTGTCGTGGGTGTCTATCCCGCACACGTCCAGCAGTTGCTTCTGGCCCACCGCATACACTGATACCACCTCCTGCCCGGAGAGATACCGCACCAGATCGAAACAATGGGAGCCGAGGAACCATACCGGGGAGCTTGCGCCCGCCCAGTCCAGCCACGCCGTCGGGACCGTTATCACGTCGTCCATACTGATATGCCCGCGCAGGATGCGCCCGGCTTCCGGCCTCTCCAGTTCAGCCTTAATGCGCATCACCGCCGGGTCCCAGCGCTTGTGGAAATCGACGCCGACCAGCAGGTCCCGCTGCTGCGCCATCTCCACGATAAGCTCACACTCGCGTACCGAGGTGGCGAGCGGTTTCTCCGCCAGCACATGTTTGCCGTAGCGCAGGGCGGTGAGGATGGATTCGGTGTGGTACGGGTCAGGTGTTGCCACCGAGACGATATCAATAGCCTCCTGCTGTAGTAACCGATCCAGCCGTGTGTAGCCCTGGATCCCGTACGCCATGGCAAGGTCGTCACAGCGTTCCTCATCTGTTTCGCAGATGGCGACCAGCACCGTGTCCGGGTTATGGCGGTACGCGTTCATATGGTGTTTGCCGTAGATACCTGCGCCGACCACGGCGGCTCTGATTTTGTTCATCGTTGAGTCCTCAGAATAAGCCCAGGGAAAACAGCCAGCCGATGATGACGGCCAGCGGTCCGGTCAGTTGTCTCGACAGCAGAAAGGCGGGTACACCTTTTGCGATGGTCTCCGGCTTTGCCTCCTGCATGGAAAGACCTACTGGCACGAAGTCGCAGCCGACCAGCACATTGATCGCAAACAGGGCGGGCAGGGCGAAGGCCGGAGATATCGCACCCGCGCCAATCTGCGTACCAATCATCACGCCGATGACCTGCGAGATGGCCGCGCCCGGCCCGAGCACCGGGGAAAGGAACGGAATGCCACAGATGAGCGAGAGCAGCACCAGCCCCCACAACGAGTTCGCCAGCGGCGTCAGGGCGTGGGCAATCAGGCTGCCGAGTGTGGTCTCCTGCACCAGCGCAATCAGCAGCGAGACAAAGGCCATAAACGGGATAACGTTACGCAGCGACACGTCCACCGCCTCGCGGCTGGCAGCGAACAGCAGGGCGATAACGTGGCCGACGGCGGTACCGGTCTGCTCGACCATGCGCACCAGTTTCTCCGCGCCACGGGGAGGCGGTGGTGTGCTGATAACCTGTGGTGCAGTGACAGGCACCGGCTCCGGTTCACCGTCAGGGGCTTCGGCGGTATCTACCAGAACCAGTTGCTCTATCGTGACGCCGGAAACGTAGTTATCCTCGGTAATAAAGTGCGCCAGCGGTCCGGCCCGCCAGGTGGGGAGCACGTTGACGGTCGGGATACCCTTCTGCGGATACAGGCCGCAGCGCAGGGACCCGGCGCAGTTAATCACCACGCACAGGATGTCGTTATCCGGCGGGATATCGGCGAAGCCGTTAACGATTTCCGATTCGGTGAGCGCGCCGATTTCTATCGCCACCGGATGAATCTCCCGTCCGGTGAGCGACAGCACCTTTTTGCCGCTGGCAACGGGCAGCCACAGCCCTTTACCGTAGCCGCCGGGACCGGGGGGAATCCGTACCGTGTTCATGGCCGTCCCTCCTCTATCACCAGGTTACCGTGCAGGTCACGCAGGTTCGGCACCGGGCCGGAGAGGTGAACCGCCCCGACGTGGCAGGGATTCAGATCACCATTGAACACCAGCGTCAGGTGGCTGAGTTCAAACAGCGCCTGTTGAGCGCCCTTGCCAACACTGGTCACCAGATAATCATGGCCCGCCAGCAGCAGGCGGTCGCCGGGGAGTATCATCAGGCTCTCTTCCCGGAACGACGGCTCCAGCGACAGGGAATAATCGATGCAGTCTTTCGGCCCGTTGCTATCGAATGTGATGAGCATCTTGTCGGTCAGGCCATCGGCGACAAACAGCCCGATGGCAGTAATACGTGCGCAGTAAATCATCATGGCGCATTCCCCCGCTTGCTGAGCCGCAGGAACAGGTACTCGGTGATAATTCCGCGTATCAGGCCAATCAGCATGGCGGCGGCGATATAACGCAGGGCCAGCGAGGTAACGGGCAGGCCGAGCGCCTTAATCCCGGCGGCGACGCCGAGCCAGACAAACAGCTCCGACGGCACCACGTGTGGAAACAGGCTGGTGAGGGGGTGGGCAGTGGTGCCGAGTGCATCTTCATAGCCGGGTTTGCTCTTCTCCGGCAGGAGTTTACCGAGCGTCAGCGCGCCGGGGCTGCTCATAAAGAACCAGCCGAGTACCGGCAGCACGCCGTAGGTGAGGATGCGCGAGCGGCCAAGCAGGGCGGCGACCTTCTCCATTCTGACGGTGCCGACCAGCTTCATCAGGAAGTTGATGGCCAGCAACAGGCAGATGAGCATCGGGATAAGCCCGGTCATCATGTCGAGAAAGATTTTGCCTGCGGCCTGGAACAGGTGGATAAAGCCTTCAGCCAGGGAGACCAGAAACATGGCGGCCTCCTGTACTCAGTGCGATGGTGTTTGGTTCTGGTTCGGTGTGCATAAACAACTCTCCTGTCAGGTGTCGTTGGTTAATGCGTCCTGCCACTCACAGCGCGGGTCGTTATGTCCCGGAGTTGTCGGTTGTTGTCATGGGTTGAAGCGGTTTTCGGGGTTCGCGTTTGTTACTGGAATTGAGGTAACGGCCGGGCCAGATCGCTGATGGATGCACGTCGAGCGCGATGGCAATCAGCCACTCGCCTTTTGGCCACGGGCGCGTCAGGGTATTCGACAGCGTTGACGAGGCCAGCCCAGCTTCCCGCGACAGTTTCGCCAGACTGGTGCCGCGTTTGTGCAGGGCGGCAACGATGTCGGCGGGGTGCCAGTCTTTTTTAGCCATTTCGGTTACCTTTGTTGTTGACTATGAGTCACAAATGTATGCTAGCACGTTTTTTATGTGACTCATAGTCCGTGGACCAATAATCAACGAAGATTGATGCTGGCTAGATGGAAAATACGGGATCAATCAAAAAGGTACTGGGCAACAGAATCAGGGCGCTACGCAATGAGATGGGACTGTCCCAGGAAGCTTTTGCTGATAAATGCGGCATCGATCGCACCTACATGAGTGGCATTGAGCGAGGAGTAAGGAACCCCACGCTTGTTGTCATTTGTGCAATTTCAGACGGTCTGGGGATGGATCTCAGCCATTTATTTATGTTCGACGATACCGCAGAAAAAGACGGCGAATCAACGGATTGTGACTCATAGTCCGTGGTCTGATAAGCAACGTAAGTTCATTTTATCTGGATGAAAAATACATCCAGTATTCAGGCGCAGTTTGGCGCACATCTCAAAAAACTCAGGCTCCAGTCAGGCCTGTCTCAGGAAGCATTTGCGGATAAGTGTGGGCTTGATCGTACTTATGTGAGCGGCATTGAGAGAGGGGTAAGGAATCCAACCCTTGAAGTGATAAATGTTTTGGCTCAAGGGTTGGAAATTGAAATTAAGAGTTTATTTGAATTTAAATAAATTCTTGATTGGTAATATTGGGGATTAAGTTTTTATTTGAAATGTTTTTCATTTCTTTAATGTATCCATCGATACGATAAACCCATCTTGGATCAACATGTTCTCGCATATCATTATCAAAATTATCTATGTCAATGAGTTCAAGTCGCTTTGATTCTTGTGAAGCTTTTAGTGCATCTTTTGTGAAATAATTACTAGTTATAATTACTGATTTTGTGGCGTTTTTTATATTTAGTAAACCCAAAGCATTTCGAGCTATTTCTACTCCGACTTTAGTTTCTTTTTGTTTGCATTCAATATAAAGCACCTCGTGTTCCCTTCCGTTGCCTTTTTCTGCAATGATATCATACCCACCGTCTCTAGTTTTTTTAGTGATGTTAACATCATATCCTTTTTTATTATATAAATAACCACAAAGAAGTTCAAAATCACGTGAGGATATTTTTCTTATCAGATCTTTAGTTGGCAGTGGATGATTGATAAATTTTGCATTTATTAATGAAATAATATCCTCACATCGATAAAATCCATTGTCAGACAGAAACCTAATGTGCGCTGTCACATAAGCATTAACGACACTGACTGCTTGATAAGGGTTTTGGGGTAGTAAATCAAGAATCCAAGAGATAGATTGCCATGGTGGATTTTTTTCATTTACTGAAATTAATCTTTTAAGAAATGATTCATGGTTGAATATTTCTCTGATGTTAAATTTTCCACTATCAAAAACCCAGTTTCTGATGATATCATCACCGCCTAAAAATGCAGTGGGAATTATAAATTTGTAAATTAGATCTTTTACATCGTCTTCTGAATATTTATCAATGTTGATAATGTATTCTTCTAAATGTTTGGTGGTTGGGAATTGAAAATCCATTATATCATAATCTCGCTCCCTCCGATCAACCGAAATCATATTAAGCCATTCTTCAAGCGTCAGTTCGGTTGCATCTATAAATTTTGTGTTCTTTTTTAGTTTTCTTTTCATAGACTTTGTTACTTTATTTGATGTGAGGTGTATTATCTACAAAAAAGCTCTTAGGTAAAGTTATTAAGGTCACATAGTTGTCATTTTAAAGATAGGTGAGATATATTGTACACATGATGAAAATATTAAATGATATTCAGAAACAATCGAGCGTTATCGATTGAGTGACATTATATGCCTAGCCGCCTCCACCTCACTACACCCCGTCTCCTTCATAATCCGCATCCGCTCCGCTTTCTCATGCTTCTCGGTCATAGCTAACGCCAGATACAGCGCTGGCGGCACCACCCGAAACAGCGCCTCAACCCGAGGCGACAACACCACGCCCTCGGTATACTGCCCCGGCGACTTCACTGCCGAGCGCAGCAGTTGCCGCTGTTCCTCGGTCAGCGCCTTAAACCGACAAACCTGTTCAATCTCCTCCGACGGCATTACCAGCAGCTCCCACCACTCGATCATATTGAGCAGTTTCTTCGCCTCGTCAGGAAAATCCGCCAGGTTCTGGGTAGCGAGCCATAGCCAGATGCCGAGTTTGCGCCACATCTTCGAACCCTTGGTGAGAAACCGCGCCAGCAGCGGGTTAACGGTAATGATATGCGCCTCATCGGTGATGTTGACGATAGGGCGGGCCAGATGCTGGTCGCGCTCACCAAGGTTGTTGATATGGTTAATCAGCGAGATATAGCTGATGGCAAGCTGGGCTTCGTAACCCTCACGGGCAAAGGTGGCGAGATCCACCAGAGTGATATCCGCCTCCGGCCACATCTGACCTTCGCGGTTAAACAGTTCGCCTTCAAACCCCGCGCAGAACAGGTTGATGGATTCCGCCATTTCATATGCCCGCTGGCGGCGGACTTCCGGCAGGCTGCTGTCGCGGGAAAGAGTGAATAGTGCGTCACGGATATCTTGCGTCAGCGTCTGGCGTTTTTCCTCGTAGCAGGTATGCGCGGCAGCGATAATCGCCTGGCGGATCATCGCCCTGTCTGGCCGGGTGAGGCGCGCATCCTCCTTTGCTTCGCCGCCGGTGATCATCAGCCGGGCGGTGATCTCCATTTCGCCGAGCACGTCTCGCTGGTCGTCGCCCTCGCTCTCTTCATCCTCCGGCGGTTCGGCATCGTTGACGGCCTGTTCCACCAGTCGCCATGCATCTGCAAACAGGGGCAGGGTGACGCCGGAACCGGGACGCAGGCTGATTTTGTTCACCATCAGGCCGTGGGCGGCGGCGTAGTCGGCCATCAGGCCGAACGAGTTCCCGGCCTCAATGATAAACAGGCGCGGGCGATGCAGCGCCATTAGTTGCGCGATTTTCGCGTTCAGCGTGGCGGATTTGCCCGCTCCGGTCGGGCCGAGCAGCAGCAGGTGCCCATTCTGCGCACGGTCCAGCTTGTTCAGCGGATCGAAGCACAGCGGCGCGCCGCCACGGTTGAAGTAGCAAACTCCCGGATGCCCGGTGCCGGTTTCCCGCCCGTACACTGGCAGCAGCCCGGCGATATGCTGGACGAAGTTGAGGCGGGTATACAGCCCACGAGGATCGCGCAGGGGATCAAAGCACATCGGCAGCCAGCGTAGCCAGTGGCTGAGTGGGGCCACTTCGTGCTGCTCCTGCACTGGCACCAGTCCGGCATTCAGCAACAGGCTGTGCAACTGGCGCTGCTGGCGAAACAGGGTATCGGTATCGGAGGCGTGCAGATAAAACGCCAGCGTGCTGCGGTACAGTTTATGTCCGTCCTTCAGGTAGCTGCGTACCTCGTGGCAGTCGCGGCGGGTGTATTCCGAATCGGTATTGTCGCCAATCGCCCGCCCGGAAAGATGGCTGATATGCTGCTCCAGCTTATCCTGCGGATATACCACCACCGTCAGGTTCATGATGGTTCCCGCAGGCAGTAGGTCGAACAGGGCGTTGATGCCGTCGCCGCGCGGGGTTTCCCCGGTCAGCAGACCGGGCGGCGGCGCTTTGCGCAGTCGATCGACGACCACCACTTTATGCGGGCGGTTATCCAGCCACCAGACGCCGTTCTCCGCATCTGAGTGCGGTTCGCTTGCCAGCAGCCGTTCGGCGAAGTCAGTGATGACGGGCAGGGATTGATCTTGCGGTAAATCCAGTTGTCGCCAGAAGGCTTTTTTATCTTCAACGGGCGGCGAGGGGTTAAACCAGCGCACCAGCCAGCGGTGAATGTCCTGCTCATTCTGGCGGATAGCGCTGATACCCGCCGCTTTTAGCCCGGCGGTAATGCGTTCGCAGATATTATTCAGCGTCTCTTCCGGCGACGGCCCATCCGGTGAAAGTCCAGGAAGCCATCGGTACACCACCATCCGTGTGCGCCGCCACGTCGCCCGCCACCGGGTACGGGTGACGGTGTTATCGAGAAACAGCCCCTCATCGCGGGTAAGATTCACCATATGGTTTGCCATCTGTGTGAGCCACTCGCGGGTAAAGACGGAATCGCGGATTTCCGGTGCGGCGTAAGCCGAAAGTGATGCCAGCCAAGCCTCGCTATCGTCTTCATCCTGACAGAAAAACTGCACTACCCACGGCGCACGTTCGTGCTCATCAAAGGCATCCTGTAAGGCATCGGTGACGGTATCGCGCACCTGTTCCAGAAAAGCCGTCGAGCGGCCTTCGGTGCCAACGGGATTTAGCTCAAATACGGCACCTACCGAGCGGCCATCCTCCAGCAGTAGCGTCTGTGACTCCGGCAAAAATTCCACCCACGGCAGCCAGTCCACAAACGACGGGCCTTTGCGGTAGCTGGTATTCAGCGCCTGTTCGGTCAGGCCGCGCCGTTCACTCATGGCGGCGTCAGGCGCTCGCCCGGCAATGCATACTGCGGGCGGGTGTAGAAGGGGAAGACGGTGCTGTAACCAGGCACCGGCGTGTTGCCGTTAAGGTGCGGGGAGACGTACAACACCATATCCGGGTTGGGCAGGCGTGGAAACTGGCTACGAATGGTGTTCGCCTCAGGTTGCGCCACCGGACCATCCGGCGGGCGGCGCAACTGCGCGCGCGCATCCAGCAGAGTCGCGCTGCCGCTGCTTTGCTGCTGCCACAGCGAGAGCATGCTGGCATCAGGATCGACCGGCATCAGCTCTTCCTGCGAGGTGCTGCATCCGGCCAGCAAAAACAGAAGTATGAGCAGGGTGCGTATCATTCCAGTCCCCCCGGCGTGCTGACCTGCTGGTATTTCACCTGGCGGCCTTCCGGCTCGTAGTCGATGGTCAGCGGTTCGGTCAGATGTACCGCCACCTTATGGCCCGGCGGCACGTACACGGCATCGAACATCTGGCCGTAGTGCTGTTTCATCCAGTCGGCGGTTTCTTTTAATCCGCCGCCGATGGCCTGGCCGAGCACGTACTGACCGTTGTTGCCCGTCACCGCGCTGGTGATGCTCCCGTCCTCCACCACGGTGGTGCTTTCACCATTGGCGAAGGCCTGCGCCGCCGCGCCGGAACCCGCCAGCAGGAACTGCGAGGTCAGGTACTCCTTCGCGTTGCTTTTGCGTTCGCCGGGAATACACGGCAGTCCCTGGTTATCCGAAAGCCAGCCGATCTCCTGCTGTTTGTTGCCGGATTTGCCGCCATGCGGGACGGTGCGGATGGTGCCGTCGTGGAACACAAAGGTCATGGAGGTGATTTGCCCGCGCACGCAGGAGAGTGTCCAGTCGCCGGAAGCGATGCCGGAGACCACCGCGCCCGTCACGTCCGGCAGTTCGATGCCGTTGGCGGTGAGGTTGTCCTCGCCAATCAGCAATTTGAACGGATAGGGATCGCTGACGGTGCCGTTAAGCGGCACGCGGCCAATCAGCGCCGTCATGGCGACCGAGCCGGTCAGCGTGGTGTTCTGCGGCAGGGTGTAAACCTTCACGTCAGGTTTTGGCAGTGGTTTGTCTGCCGCTTTCAGAGGGACGCGCAGCAGCTTTTCATCCACTGGCGGGGGGGCATCCAGCGGCTCCAGCCAGCGGATATCTGGCTGTACGTCGGCAGGTAGTTCGCCGGGCGTCAGCCCCAGACCGGGCGGGATATCGTCCGGGCGCTTGGCCATCAGATGGTCGAGCTTATCCAGCAATCCCCGCTGGCTTTTTAGTAGTTCATCGCGCATCTGGTCCTGCTGCCTGCGCATATCCCCGCGTAACTCTGATACCAGCGTCGCCTGCTGTGCTTTCAGTCGCTTTTCGCGCGCCTGCTGGCTTTCATTATCGCTCTGGATAGCCTGAAGCTCGCGGCGGTACTCCTTCATCTGGCCGACCAGCGTGGCGACGGTATCGGCAGGCGTGTCGCCATCGATGCCCAGATCGCGCAGTTCCTGCGGCGTTAATGCTGCCACGCTGCGGGACGGGGATTTCTCAGTGGTGTTTTTGCTGGCGGGACGCAGCAGCAGCCATACCGTTACCAGCACAATCACGGGCAGCAGGATTTTCAGC
Organism: Klebsiella sp. CB_Kp196; assembly: GCF_040061575.1. Classification (NCBI taxonomy): domain Bacteria; kingdom Pseudomonadati; phylum Pseudomonadota; class Gammaproteobacteria; order Enterobacterales; family Enterobacteriaceae; genus Klebsiella; species Klebsiella sp. CB_Kp196. The sequence continues at coordinate 60,906 of NZ_JBEAFH010000052.1, read as the reverse complement.
AGGAGACTCTGGTGCGGCATCATGGTTTCGGCTCCGGCAGCAGGGCGCGGGAAACTGGGCCTTCCGTCACCAGGTACACCACGGTGGTATCTTCTGCCAGACCACGCGGGCCGAGCCAGTCATGCTGGAACGCGGCGGCGGTGAACTGCCCCTGAAGCTCGCGCGGATCGAGCGTGATGCGCTGTCCGCTCTGGTTTTGCAGGCGGATGGCGGTGACGGTGGTGGCGTTGACCTGCCATGCTGCCAGTGGAGTCGCCGTAACAGGCTGCTGAGTCAGCAAGGTGGTGATGCGTTTTGCCAGCCGGACGGGCGCGGGCGTGACGCCGGGCAGAGCTTCAACGGTGCGCAGCGGGGCATACAGGTTCTGCGCGGCATAGCGTACCAGCAGAATGGGCAGGGGCTCGGTTGATGCTGTCACCGGGACGGACGTTTTTGCTGTGGTAGGCGTCTGCGGCGCATAGCTAATTTTCACGGGTTCAAGTGGCGAAGCGTCCGGGATGGCATGAATATCCAGCAGGATCAGCCCGCCGCTTTCAGTATCTCGTAGCTGGATTCGGGTGGCCGGGAACGCCGTATTTGCCAGCAGGAAGACCTTGCCGCCCGCGCTTTGCAGACGCACTTTGCCTTCCAGCGTGGCGGGATAACCGATGCGCACTGCTTTACCCACGTCGACAATCCGCTCCTGCCCGACATGCAGCGCGACGGGTAGCGGGATGTTTTCCCACTGTACCACTTCCGTGGCGAAGGCCGGGAGACTGAATAACAAAGCAAAGAAGAGGTATTTCATTGTTTCTCCTCCGCTACCAGACGCTGCGGAGTGGCATCGGTACAGTCGATCGCCAGTCCCCACGGGTTTTTCTCCGCATCAATGGCGTAGCGCACCACCTGCAACGGGTAGCGCACCAGCGCTTTTTTCACCGGCTCGTTCTGGTAATACTCTTCAACCGCCACGTCCAGCGTTACCCGCCAGGCGTCCTGACTTAAGGTCTCGACGCGCGGGACAGGGTGTTTATCACCATCATGTACCAGGCTGCTGTAGCCGTGGCCCGGCAGTTCATACACGCCGCGCGTGCGTTCGCGCAGTTCACCACCGTTGCGACGCACCTGAAAATCATGCTCCAGGCGGGTGTAACAGGCGGGCGTCAGGTAGGCGCGCAGCGAGCGGAGGTTGCGGGAATAGTCCTCCTCGCCGTTGTCCGGCCAGCGGTTAAGCTGCTGGAAGATATAAAAGGTGAAGGCGTAGACGCTGGCGGGCGGCACCTCCCACCACGGACGAGTGCTGCCGCTGCGCAGGTCCGGCGGGAACCAGAGGGTGAGCTTTTGCGGCGCGCTGTACCAGCCGTAGCCGATGCCCGCCAGGCACAGGCACAGCAGAACAATCACTGCACGCAGCGTCAGGATATGGTTATCGCGCTCGGCCAGCGCGTGGCGAAAGCGGCTCATCGCGGACTCCTGCGCACTACCCATTCGGTACTGTGCTGCACCAGTTGTGCGCCGCGAAGATGATGACGTTCCAGCCAGGCAAGAATCGCCTGCGGTAGCCAGCTGTCGGGCTTGCCACGTTTGGCACGGGCCAGGATGCGTCCGCCGCCCTGAATCAGTAATGCCGCACCTGCCAGCGCTGAACCGGGGATCAACGGCCAGTAATGGGTTATCAGGGCGAGCAGAATGCCGAACGCGCAGCCGACGCTAAGACCGAGAGCCAGCGCCAGAAACAGTTCGCTGGTGGTCAGGCCGCGCCAGACCACGGGCTCGCGGTTGAGGCGGTCGGGGAGAAAGGGGATGCTCGCCATATTATAGGACGTCCGAAGCCTGGTTGAGCAGCCAGATGATAACCACCAACAGAATGCTGCCGACGCCCGCCATCGAGCCCAGATCTTTCCACTGCTTGCGCCCGCTCTGGATCTCCGAGTAGGTGGCAATGCAGTTGTTCGCCACCACCAAAAAACCGACGGCGCAGATGGCCAGCGCTAGCAGCACCACGATGTCAAATCCGTAGTTTTGCAGCGTCTCCATAATGCCCTGGCCCTGGCCGCGCGAGGGATCTTCCATCGTAGGCAGATCGGCGAGGGCGTTAAATGTGGCGAACAGCAATAACAGAAGCCAGCGCATGATGCCTCCTCAGCTCAGTACCAGCCAGAAGCTGACCAGCACCAGTAACAGTGAACGTGCCGCCACCGCGCCAAAACTCTGCCAGCTCAGGCGCTGGCGGCAGACGCCCTGCCAGGCGACCAGCAGCGTCCAGGCACACCACAGCAGCAGGGCGCTGGTAAACAGGCCGAGCACCAGCAGGCTGACGGTCTCCGGTTTGCTCAGGCTGGCGGCCTGAAAGGCGGCGAGTTGCGAGTCAGTCATCGAGATGCTCCCGCTGGTAGCTGGCGCTTAGAGGCTGGACGGCACGTGGCTGCGCTCTTGCCGGGGTAAGGTAACGGCGGATGCCCTGTTCAACGGCGGTAATATCCTGCTGCGCCTGTAAGTAGTCGAAGAAGTAGCGCGACTGTGGATCGGTGCTGGCGCTGCTCCGGGCGCGTTCCAACGAGGTTTTTACGCCGTCGAGTTGCTTCAACGCAAGGGCGAGCTGGGTGGATTCCGGAGAGGCGATTGCAACTCCTTGGAAAAGAAGAATAGATACATTTAGTAGTGTAATTCTGTTCATTTATATCACTCCGTGGATATCGGAGTGATAATAAAAAATATTCAATCAGATGAGATCTGAGAATTATTAGTGAAAAATAAAAGATGTTTAATCTATATACTTAAGTTCAATTAAAACAATGAGTTGTGTTTTATAGGGGCTCGCATCAACACTTTTGCGAGCCATAATGATAAGTTAATCAGATGTCGAGAAACTTTTCGTGAAATCTTCATGAATTTTCAATTCATAATCATCTGGAGCATCAAGAAATTGGATATCTATATGATTTCCATATTTAGATGTTAATAGTTTAGCTTTTCCATTTTTGTCTTTTCTATCTCCAGTAGCCAAGAAAAATTTTTGATATCGTCTTGGTGATACCCCTTCAAATAACACAAAATTTACCTTGTAAGCTTCATTTAGCTCAGTAATGGCATCATTATGTAATCGCAATGCTAAACTTTTTTCGTAAGGCTCGATGAAAACAACTTTTTTGATTCCTGATGCTACAATATGTCGTGCGCAATTATGGCAGGGATATGTCGTAGAATATAATATTTTATCTTTTGTGCTTTCACTAGGATTTCTTGCTAATGAAGTAATTGCATCCATTTCTGCGTGGATTGCTCTTGAGTACTCTATTATAGAAGACACAGGTGTCTCATTGAATAACAGATTAGCAATCTCGCTAGGTGATACCGGTTTTGGAGAAGAAGTTAGTTCATCTTCAGATGATTTAGGTTCTTCGTGAGTGAAAATGTTATAGTTTTTTAGTATTGATTCAAATTTCTCTCTAATTTTATTCTTATGTTCATCATTGAAACAGTGGCCTCCTTTATGGATGCAGCGATGATCATCTGCAATGTTCCCTGTTTCATAATATAGCCCGCCAAAAGGTTTAGGGACATCATTACGTCCAGTAGCTATAATATCGCCATCATCGTTTAAAATTGCTGCTCCGACTTGTCTTGATAAACAAGCAGATGTTAGAGAAGCAGAAAAAGCTGTATACATGCCTTTTTCATCACGGGTTGGAGTTATACCATTTTTACCATGAATCAGTGCAATGCATCGTGAAATTGCTTGCTTTTGTAGTGACTTATTACCAGAGTTATTATTTATAAAAAAATCAGAGTCTAAAATTGTTTTTTCAGTTTGTTGACCTGTCTTCTTCTCGGATTTTTTATCTTCAGTGATGATCTTGTATATATCATTTGTTGATATGCCCTCATCCCTTAAATTTATAATTCTTTCACTTTCACTTCTAAGCATTCCAAATAAATAAAAATTATGCGGATATATTAATCTGAGTAACTCAACTTCGTGAGGATGTTTTAGTTGGTCAATAATAAATGCGACTTTACCAATATCTTTTTTTTCAAGATCAATATTGTTCTTTTTCTTAATTTCAGCTTTTATCCTAGTTATTTCGCTAATCACTGCTTGGGATAAATAAGTGGTTTCTATTTTATCTCTAATTAAGTTACCTTGGCTTTGTAATTGTAGGTAACGTTCTGCCGCATTGCGGATAAGTAGTTCAACAAGATTTGGATGTTTCTTGGAGAGGTCAATGATTATGTCACTAACTCTAATAGTATGAGTATCATAATCATAAATATCTAATTCTGCCTTTACAGTCTCAACGAGAGATCTAAATCCAGAACCAACTGTACCACATATACCAATGATAAGAGTTTTTGACTGCCTTGATCTTATGAAATCGATGGATTTCTTTTCTGTCGAATCATCCATCGACTGTTTTTTTGAGTCTTTTACCGCGATTGCTGCGTTCGTCATTTGCGATTACACCAATTATTTACCAAATTTTACTTTCAGCCCGTTCCACTAATTCATCTATGATTTTTTTTCTTTCGTATTCTTCGATAGTTACTATCGTTGAATGGATAGCCATATCATATCCTTCAAAAACCGTCTTCTCACAATCAGAACTTTGTGAGACTGATTTAAAATTGACGTACACAACACCTTCGTTTTCAACTGACATACTTCCTCCTGTAAGCGCAGTGCATAGTACAAATCCCCAAGTTTATGTCAAGGATTACGCTGTAAGCTATTACACCTATAATCCTATAATCCTCCTTTGTCCATTCGATTAGTACATCCTTGTGCAACTGGTTCCAACTAAGTACAACTTTTGATGTATACAATGAAATTTTATTAATGTAATGGTATGATTTTTTTGATATTTTATTGTTTTTATAACCAACGCTTAAAACTCCCGGCGGCCATCCATACCGTTATCCCGGACCATAAGGCGGCAGGTAATAAAAGCAGTATCGCAGGCAGAAACAGTGGCTGAGCCAGATAAACCACCCACAGCGTGGTGGCGACTGAACTGCCTGACCTGATGACATAACGGTGGAAAAAAACCGATTCCAGCCCGGAGCCAAAGCGCCTCAAGTCCCGTTGAACCAGCCCTTCGGTTAGCCCGATTACAACACACAGGCAAATCAGGGGGAGCATAGCGGCAAGCCATACCAGGCGCTGCATAAAACTCACCAGCGTATAGGCCAGGGCGGTGAACGGTTTTTGCAGGAGCCTGTTGGCCATAAGTACACGAGTTGTCCCTTTTTCCAGCAGCACCAGAATTTCATTCCCCAGCGGATGCGATTGCAACGCAATAACCAGTTCCACCCGCTCTTGTCTCATCACCTGAAAAACATGCCTGCTTCCCTCCTGTGGCCACCAGAAATAGAGCCCCGCCAGTTCCAGTACTACGCGCAGCACCAGCGCACCAATAACCAACCCGATTAACCTTCCGGACAGCGACAGCAGCCAGCCAATCGGTCCTTGTGGTGGAGACGAAGGTGGGGCCCGTTGCTCACTCATTCCGGCAGCCCCTGCTGGCGAGCCTGCATCCAGGCCGCCAGTTGCGCGACAGACTCCGGCAACGGGCAGTGCTTATCCGTTACGGGCAGCGGCAGGCGGATTTTCCACAACCGTCCGCCCTCAAGCAGGGCAAAAGCCTGGCCTTTGGGAAGCTGGATCAGCGCGGCGGTATCCAGCAGCGGTACATTGCGGGTAACTACCTGCTCGCGGGTGTTGCTGCTGAAGCTGTTGGTGCCGCCCGGCGTGTCGGTGACGCCGGAGCTAACCTGTCGGCTGCGCACTTCCACCTGCGGCAGTTGCTTTGTCAGCAGTTCAGCGGTGGCGGTTTCGCGCACCCGCAGCATAATCAGGTTGTTGAAGTTACCCACCACCTGGTCTGCCTTGGGCGCGCTGCCGATGCGTGCCTGAATATCACTTAGCGTCTGGGTGTAGGCGGTGACCTGAATACCCGCGCCGCCGCCTTTGTTGACCAGTGGAATAAACTCCTCGCCCATCAGTTCGTTAAACTCATCGCAGTGCAGGTTGATGGGCGGCTGTTTTTCACTGCTGGTGGGTAGTCCTTCGTTGAGGCCAAATTTGTAGAGATGCCCGGCGACACTCACCAGATCGGCAAACATCGAATTGCCGACGGCGGCAGCGACCACCGCATCGGAGAGCGCGTCCAGCCCGACATACACCACCGCTTTCTGGCGGATCGCCTGCTGCCAGTCGAGGATCGGACGCGTGTCGTCCAGATCGTGGTAGTCCGGGGCGAGCAGGGCGGCGAGCGTGCCGGTGGTCAGCTTTTCCAGCAACGGCAGCAGCGAGGCGACAATCTTGTCGAAATAGGTTTTGTCATAGCGCACCGCCGAGAGCAGCCCATCGAGGATCGGATCGTAGAATTTCTCCGCGTTGAGGTACTGTTCCAGCGCCACTACGTGAGGATCGCGTCCCAGCATATGGCGCGGCGTGTTTTTGTCGTTAACGCGCTCCGCCAGTTGCGCCACCACTTCCCACGCCCGCGCGTTGTGGCGTGGCAGCACGATGCGGGCATAGTCGATAAACAGGGCATCGATATTGACGACGTGGCGGGAAATTAACTGATAGTCGGGGCGCTGACCGAGCGCCACCAGGGCGCGGGCGATGATATTGACAAAGCGCCAGGCGAACTCGCGAAAGGCCGCCGAGTTACCTTCGCCGGAAAGCTGTCCGGTGAGGCGCGACGCCACTTCCGAAATGCGGCCAAAGCGCCCGATGGCGTTGTAGCGGGCGGAGATCTCCGGGTAGGCCAGATGGAACAGAATAAAGCGGTCGCCGCGTCCGGCGCGCTGCGCCTCTGTCCACAGACGCTTCAGCAGGTCGGCATCGCCCTTCGGATCGAAAACGATTACCACCTCACCGCGACGGATGTCCTGAGTGGCAAGCAGTTCCGCCAGCCGGGTTTTGCCGACGCGGGTGGTGCCAAGCACCAGCGTGTGGCCGGGGCGTTCGCTGAGCGGCAGGGTGACGTCGTACTCTTTCAGTTCTACTCCATGCAGCCACGGATTGCCGCCGACGGGCGGCAGCGGGCGCACCGGGTTCAGCCAGCGATCGGCGCTGAGCAGGCGGGAAAGGCCGGGCAGAGTATGTTCGCTGCGTTTTTCGATGTGTCTTGCCAGGCGGTAACACCATCCCGGGCGCAGCCAGCGTGCGGCTTCCGGTTGCAGGCAATCGTACAGACGCTGGGTGTGGATAGGCTGCCAGCGGAAGCCTTTACCGAGAAACAGCCTCTGGCGGCTAACCGGGACTTTCCGGCTGGTGAGCGCGTAGCGCGGCAGGCGCAGGAGGTTACGGTGGTAGCGCACGATGTGCCAGCCCTGCCAGCCACGTCGCAGGGCCAGCAGCAACAGGGCGCATGCAAGCAGGTGGGCCTGCCACGGTGTCAGCATCAGCAGCGGGGCCTGCGTCAGGCAGATTAATGCACCACAGCCAGCGGTGACGGTGCTGTAAAACTCCACGGGCGGGCGAAGCAGCGCTTCCAGCGCGTAACGGCTCATGGCGGAGCGGCCTGTTGCAGGTGGCGGCTGACCAGCTTACGGTAGCGTGCAGCGGGCGCGCCGCCTGCAGGGCGGTGATATCGGGCTGCGGCATTGAGCCAGCTTCCGGGGCGTTCATCGTAGCGCTTACGCAGCAGTTGCGCGGTGAGCGACAGGTTGTGCAGGGGATGCAGGGCGTCGCAGGGAGAGTCAAAATACGCCCGGTGCCAGCCGATATTGATCTGCCCGAGCCCCACGTCAATGCGCTTCGGGCTGGTACGGCGGATGGCGGCCAGCAGCGCCTGACAGGCCTGCTCCCGGCTGGCGTAGCGGTAGCCGGTACCTTTGATATTGAGCGTCCACGGCCATGGGAGATGCCTGCCGCTCAGGTTCGCCCCGCTTTCGGTTTGTGTGACGGCCCACAGCAGTTCCGGCGGCACGCGGTAATTTTTTGCGGCGCGCAAGTACGCTTCCGGCAGCGGCTGTGCCAGCGCCAGGCAGGGCAGCAGCAGGATCAGGGCAGCAGCAGGATCAGGGCAGGACCTCGCGCCATTGCTCCCCCTTACGCTCCAGCGCCACCGGGATTTTGCTCTGGCCCAGCATCAGCCATCGGCCCGCATCATGGTTAAGGGTGATGCTGTGTTCACTCACCAGCTTTGTGTCGATGCCGTGCGCCATCGCCCAGCGGCGCACCCGGTTATCATCGCCTTCGCTGTTGACCAGCCAGATATCCAGCGGACGCTGCTGCGCCAGCAGGGTACGCAGCAGGCTGTCGCAGGGTGGGCAGTCATCCTGGACGAACAACGAAACGCGGGAAGTGCTGGCAGAGGTGGTTTTCAGCGGTGTCAGGCCCGGATAGAGGCGTTGCCAGGCCGCGTCATAGGCGCGCTGAAAGGCGAGTTCTTTCTCCAGCCGTTGGTACTCCTGCCTGACCAGCAGTTCGGCGAAGTGCTGGCGTTCGTGGTCAGTGTCGGCTTCGACGCCCAGCGTGGTCAGTGGATCGATCCCCGGCGACCAGACGCCGCGCGCCTGCTGTTTCAGCGTGAGATAGCGCTGCCACTCCTCCGGCGTGATACCCCAGACGGTGGCCTGCTGTTGCGTGGTCAGCGGTCTGAGAGCAGAGTCCGCGCTCCGGCTGGTCTGCACCTGAAGCGGTTGCGCTAGCACGCTGGCGGTGAACATTAACAGGAGAATCAGGCGTTTCATCGCTTACTCCGGTACTTTCAGCGTCAGCTGATGCTTGCCGTGGCGGAATACCGACCGACGCTCATCAAACCGTTCCAGCTGCCAGCCTTGCCACTGTTCCCCCCTGCGCAGCCACACCACCTGATGGAGGTAAACGGCTTCGGGCGGCACAATCACCGCCAGGCGGATATCACCGCGCTTTACGGTCCCGGCGAGAAAAAACGGGGCCGTTAACGGCCCCAAAGGGCGGAGGGACATGGGATGACGGTAAGCCACCGTTGGCGGGAGGGAATGGTCGCTGGTGAAACAGATTTCACGGCGGTTTTCGTCGGTGGTCATCCGCCACGCCGGGCCCGCCAGCAGTTGCAGGGCGCTCTTCAGGCGCAGCGGGCCGGTGTTGTACTGGCTCAGCGGTAATGGGAGCCCATAAAGCTGCGCCCGGTGCGCATCGGCGAGACACAAAGACCAGCCGCTGTCGCGCAGCAGGTATTGCAACGCTTCCCCTATCGTCGGGTGAAAACCGGGCGGCACGGACAGGGCGGTAAGCTGTTCGAGTGGCGGCTGTTGCGGTGATGTGCTGACCAGCAGATAGCGGTCGTAGCGGACGACTTCTGGCGTGGCTGGGGAGGCGGTGGCCACGCCGATGAAAATGAACAGGAGCAGGGTTATTAATAGTCGTTTCATCGCATCCTCCACAGTGCTTTGACAGGAGCGTGCCGGATGAGAGGGTTGGGGAATACCGACAACTGTTTGCGGCGTCAAAAAATAGCGCCCGGTTAAGGGCGCGAAATCAATTCAGTAAGGGAATCTTTCACCCATCAGCCCCAGCGTGGCGGCGATGGGGATGCCTTGCTCAGAAAAATGAACGCGTAACGTTAGCCTGACGGTTTGCTGCTGCGTGCTGCCGTTGGTTTTCTGCGACAGCACCGAGCGGTAATCGATACGAATGGTGCGTTGCGGCGGTTGGTGGGCGATAAAGGCCACTATCACCGCCATTTCAACACCTTTCAGCAAGTCCCTGATGGCGTTGTCATTCCGGTCTTCAAGACAGTGCCTGTGGGCCGAAAGGGTAATGGCCAGATCCAGCGGTAAGCCAGCGTCCAACGCCTTGTCATCAAGGTTAATCAGTTTGCCCTGGTTAAGGGCTTCTTCGCGTGAATTCAATGCGGTATTCATCATGCGTCTCTCCGGTAAAAGGCCAGGGAAACGCCCCGGCGGGGAATTTCCCCGGCAGGGTGAATGCTGTGCGTCAGAATTGCGCTACAGGCTCTGCTGGCGGTGCGGCTGGCGCTGGCTGGGATTCAGCTTCGCGCTCTGCCCGGTAAACCTCTTCACCGTCAATTTTGATGAGCCCGATGTGCAGCAGATGGGCTTTCAGGCTGACACCGGTTTCGCCTTTACGGTCGCCTTTGCTGTAGACAAAGGTGTCGGCATACAGATCGCCGAGGCGGAACTGGATCAGCACCTTGCGTTTCTGCTCGCAGGCGTCGATACAGCGGCGCACCAGTTTCTGCGCTTCCTTGCCGCTGACGCGGCAGTCGAACCAGGTGTGCTCTGCGTTGCTGGCTTCGCCCCGCAGTGCGGCAATGTCGCAGCACAGGAACGGTTCGCCTTTTTTCGGGGTCACTTCCCGGATCCGGTTGAGGTAACCCAGACCGCTGGTGTACAGGTTGAAGTAGTGGGTATCGTTCATGGTGGTATCTCCGTGTTGAAAGGTGCGGAGGCCCCATGCGCGGGGATGCCCCGCTTCGGGTTTGGCTCATGGGCTGCAAGGCCTCTGAGTTACTGGCAGTACGGGCATTCCGCGCTGTGCGCCTCCGCGTTTCAGGAATGCATGGCGGACTTTGGTGATAACGGCATTACAGCAACAGCTTTCGGGGGGAGAGGACAGCGAGATTTGTTACCGGTGGCTGAATAATTTCCGTGACAGGCTGAGAGGAGAGTATGTGATTTTCATCACAAAATTGCGCTTCGGTGAGTTGAAAAGTTGTGCAGGAACCTTATCTAGAAAGCGGGTAAGGAACACCTGTCCACAAGACATGAACTTTTTGAATATTCTTTTTTACTGTTCAGGAGGTACATGATGACTCTCAGAACTTTTCCCATGTTGAACGATCTCTCCGACTCTCTGTTTGCGGACCGTTTTAACCGTATCGATCGCCTCTTTAGCCAGCTAACCGGCAGCACGCCGTTGCCCTCCACGCCTTCGTACAATATCCGTCGGCTGGGCGATAACCGCTATGAACTGACGCTCAGCGTGCCGGGCTGGAAAGAGAGTGAACTGGAAATTGAAACCGTTGGCGGTCAGCTGAACATCAGCGGTAAACGTGAAGAGGAGAAAACCGAAAACGGCGAAGAAGGGTGGATCCATCGGGGTATCAGCCGCAGCGACTTCCGGGCCAGCTATAGTCTGCCGGAGCATGTGAAAGTGACCGGCGCTTCGCTGGAAAACGGCTTACTGGCAATTGAATTACACCAGGATATCCCGGAAGAAGAGAAACCGCAGCGCATCGCCATCAACAACAACCCGGCAATTGAACACAAGCCGTAATCGTTGACTGACGTTGTTTTCACGCCCGGCAAACGCCGGGCGTTTTGCTAACCTGATGAGCCACTTTTCTGGCCTCTGAATATTTGAGCCGTGAGCGCTGTAACGGTTTCTTGCTGCTGCGCCAGGAACGCCTCCAGCCCCATTTTCCCCGTCGCGATGTCATCCAGCATCTGATCCCATAGCGCAGTGGTGCCCGGATCTTTCAGCGTTTCCGGCAGGGCGTCAATCAGCGCGCTGGCGGTATCCGTTGCCAACAGAAAGCGGCGTTGCTTAATCAGATAACCACGCTTAAGCAGCGTCTGGATAATCCCGGCGCGGGTGGCTTCGGTGCCAATACCGGCGTTCTCTTTCAGCCGCTGTTTCAGGAGCTCATCGCTGACAAAACGGGCGGCGTTTTTCATCGCGGCAATCAGCGTCCCTTCGGTGTAGTGCTCCGGTGGCTGGGTCTGGCGGGCGCGAACGTCCACCTGTTCCACCTCGCAGGTTTGTCCCTGTTGCAGGGCGGGAAGTGCCTGCGTCTCTTCCGGCGATTGGGTTGCCATCTCGCGCAAAAACAGTTGCCGCCAGCCGCTGACAATCACCACAGAGCCACGGGCAGCCAGCGTTTCCCCGGCGCAGTTCAGGCGCAACTCCGTTTTATCCACCTCATGGTCCGGCAGAAACTGCGCCAGAAAATGGCTGCGTACCAGGCCGTAAACCTTGCGCTCGCTGTCGTTCATCTGCGTCAGATCTACCGTTTTACGGGTCGGGATGATGCCGTGGTGGGCGGTGATTTTACTGTCGTCCCACAACCTGGAGCGTTGCTGCAGATTTAGTTGCGTGGCGAGGGGCTGGAGTGAGGTGTCGCTGGCAACCACCGCGGCCAGCACCTGTGGCGCTTCAGCGTGCATGGAGAGCGGCAGCCAGCCGCAGTCGGTGCGCGGATAGGTGGTGGCTTTATGGGTTTCATACAGGCGCTGGGCGATATCCAGTACCTCCTGCGCGCCCATGCCCCACTGTTTTGAGCAGACCTGCTGCAGGGCGCTGAGGGTGAAGGCCAGCGGTGGCGGTGTTTTCTCCCGCCGGGTGGTCACATCCAGTACCAGCGCGGTTCCGGCCTGTTGCAGGCGCGCAGTGGCCTCGCGGGCGGCGGATTCACGGATACAGCGGCCTTCGTCGTCGCAGTACGCTTTATCCGGTTGCCACTGCGCCAGAAAGGTAGTGCCCTCAGCATGCAGCCGGGCGTCCACCCGCCACCAGGGGCGGGGCGTGAAACGGGCGATCTCCCGATCGCGCTCCACCACCAGGCGCAGGGTCGGCGTCTGCACCCGGCCCACGGAGAGCACGCCTTTGTGCCGCCGGTTCATCAGCGTGCAGGCGCGGGTCATGTTGATGCCGACCAGCCAGTCAGCGCGGGCGCGCGCCAGTCCGGCCTGGTACAGCGGAAACGTGCTGTCGCCGGGTCGCAGCGCTGCAAGCGCCTTGTGGATGCTGGCCTCATCCAGCGCCGACAGCCACAGTCGCTGGACCGGACCGCGCCAGCGGCATTGTTCCAGAATTTCGCGGGCGATGGTTTCGCCCTCGCGATCGGCGTCGGTGGCAATCACCACTGCATCTGCCTGTTTCAGCAGCTTTTCGATGATACGGAACTGCTTGCGTACCTCCGGGCGGATCACCAGCCGCCATGCCGGGGGAATAAACGGCAGATGCTCTGCCCGCCAGTGTTTCAGCGCCGGATCGTAATCCTCCGGCGCGGCCATGCTCAGCAGATGGCCGAAGCACCAGGTGATGGTCACGGTGGCGTTATGCAGGTAGCCGTCGCTGCGGTTATGGGCGTCAAGAACGCGGGCGATATCACGCGCCTGAGAGGGTTTTTCGCACAGGTAAAGTTGCATGAGCTGTCTCCGGTGAAAGGGAGTTCAGCATGGTGTGCCGGAGGGATAAGGCGACAGGGGAAACTGGAGGGCGAAGGTAAAAATTGCACCTTAAAACGTGCATTAAGCGGATAGTGCCTGTTTTAAGGTGCATGAGGTGAGTTTAAAATTTTCGCTAAAGTGACACACAGGGTTTAACTTTGCGCAGAATTTTAAACCAGCGCGGTTAAGGGCTGTATTCGCCGCAGCATAAACATCACCACCGAAAGCTGCGTATTCAGCACCTGTCGCCGCCATTCGAGCGCCATCAGCGCGTCGCGCAGTTCATCGCTCGCGTCCGGCTGTTGAATGGCTTCCTGCAACGCCACGCTCCCCGAACGGTTGTTGTCCAGATTGCGCCAGCGCAGATAGCTGACGCCGGAGCGTGCCGGGTTACTGCACAGGATCAGCGGTACATTACGCCCCGGCAGTTCATACACCGCCTGTTTCAGCATCGGCTGGCGTAGTTGCAACTGCATGCGCAGCGTCTGTAATTCCCGCACCAGCGCTTGCAGCTCTCCCTTACCCTTAAAGGCCTTTAAAAGGCCCTTTAGCGAGCTTTTGCGGGCGGAGCGTTCATCATCATCGTCATTGAACATCGCGCTGTATCTCCGCAAGCATCTTTTTGGGCAAATTCCCGAGTTTGTGGGCCATCGACTGCGCCAGTGGACTGTTCGCTCTCACGTCGGCGCGGCTCACGCCTGTGGTGCGAAAGCGGTTCACGAAGCTGAACACCTGAAGCATCAGGCGTGGGATAGTGGCAATGAAATCGCGCTTCTCCGCCTGGGTGATAAGGCCGAGATGCCAGGCAAGCAGGGTGCGGCGGACCAGCAGATCGTAATCAATCAACTGTTGCAGCAGGCGCGAACCGGGCGGTGAGAACAGCGCCAGCGGCAGGATGAATTCGGTCGGGGACGGGTTACTGACCTGCGTGGTGTGGATAGCGCCTGGCAGGCTGGCGAAGGCTTGGTCCAGCCGACTGTTTTTTTGCTTCAGCAGGTGCGCGATCAGGTTGAGGCGGATGCGCAATTGCTTCAGCCAGTGGGCGGCCCACGGATCGTCGGCCTCTTCGGCGCGCAGCAGTCGCCTGAGTAACGCCAGACAGAGTAGCATTCCGGTGGGATGCGCCTGCCAAAGCCGGGCGGCGACGCGGGTGTGCAGGGTGATGCGGATATCGCTGAACAGGGTTGTGCCAGGCATCGGAAATTCTCCATGGATTCAGATGCCCGCAGTGTCGGTCCGCGCAATGAGTCAGGCGACGGGAAACCCATCTGGTTCACAGAAAGTTAATTTCGCCGATGAATGAGGTTTGATTGATAGCTGGTACACCGGCTTTATGCGGTGCGCATAAAATCCGGGCTATCTGCGCCTGCGCCGAAGCTGATTGAACTCGCCCCGTCTGGCTTTCTCCAGCGTTGCCAGCAGATAGGCGAGGGGGCGGTGGATATCGTGGGCGGCGATCCGCCACAGACAGTCGTCCAGCACCTGCTGGCAGAGGTCGGGATCCAGATTGCGCATCGCGCGTTCGGCGGCGCGGCGCTCGCTGGCGCTGAAGGGATTATCCACAGGCCAGTGCAGCAGTTGCGTACGCTTTTGATGTTTATTGTTTAAATCTGTACCAGTATGTACGCAATGCGGCTCAGGTTGCCCGCCAGCCCCCGCCACATCACTGAGTCTTAATTGAAGACTCGGGCATTTTTTACTGAGTCCTCGATTAAGACCAGGGGCGGTCTTCAATGGAGACTCAGTGCAGGTTCGTCCACTGTCCACAGGTTGTTGCAGGGTGAGCAGCAGCCCGATGGCGATGTTGCGGATACGCCGGTTGCGGTGGCGAGAACAGGCCGTAAGCAGCGCCAGATATTCGCTGTCCATCCGGCAGGCATCAGCATGAGTCAGTGGCGCATCATGCAGGGCGTAGAGGTTGCCGGTGATCCTGCCGCTTTGCTCGTCGCGCAGTCGCTGGCACAGGCTCAGCCAGCGGGTGATCCGCAGCATCATCAGCGCATTGCTGACAGTGCTGCGCGAGGCCTTCTCGCCCTCGGGCTGGTCAGAGAGCCAGCCCTGCAGTTCGTTGTAGGAGGGGAAGATGCCGCTGCCGTCGTCGCGGGCGTGCAGGCGCAACAGTTGCCATGCGAACTTGTCGCGCGGGGAGAGGTTGCGCGCCAGCAGCAGGCGCTTCGGCACGCTCTGCTGCGGGTTGCCGAGAAACAGCAGCCGATCGTCACTCTTCATGCAGCAACTTCTCCTGAGTCCACTGGCGCAGCAGGTTCCAGATGACCGTCAGCGACAGATCGTGTTCGCGGGCCATTGCCATCATGGCGGTCAGCGCTTCGGGTGAGTCGAGCTTGTTCACGCCCGTTTTCTGCCACTCATTCCATACCAGCGTTTCCACCTGCTCATCCGGAGCATTGTTGCGCCCTTGCCGGACAAACAGGCCAATCAGCCGCCGCCGGGCACAAACTTCCGGCGTGGAAAGACCAAAGTAGTGGTTGATAAATTCGATGGACGCGCCCAGCGATAGGGCTTCCTCCAGACGCTGCTGGAACAGCCGCTCCTGCTCCATCCTCGCCAGCATCCGGCCCAGCATCTCGTGATCAATGTGGGTGGTGATGAACTGCACCGCGCTGTTGCTGAGAAACAGGATGTCGTCGGCGGTAAGGCGCGTCAGCTCGCACAGCTCCTGCGGGCTGAAGCCGAGCGATTCGCAGTAGCGGATCTGCCCCTCCTTCAGCGCCTGGACGATGTGGGTGAGTACTGCCTGGTTAACTGAGGGTGTCATGGCACACCTCCCGCAGCCGTCGCTGGCGGCACAGGCTGATAAGCTGCATCAGTTGCTGGATCTGAGCGTTGTTGTAGTCCGGCGATAACAGCAATTCGAGGGCGGGCATCGGCGTACTGGTGTCACCATTCAGGGCCGCCAGCACCTGATAGCAGCGCTGTGCCGCCGGGTGGGGAAAATCGTGGCAGGGCGCGAGGGTGAAACCGGCGGGAGCGCTGTCGTTCGGCTGGATACAGGCGTCCAGTCCCCAGCAGGCAAACAGCGACCGTGCCGTATGTACCAGCGGCGAGGGCTTTGACGCGCCGGGCACGGCGGGTTCCGTCGGTGGCTCTGGCTCTGGCTCTGGTAGTGGTGCTTTTTCCGCCTCCGGCGGAGGCGGCCAGAGGACCTTTTCGGCCGGAGGCCCCAGCAGCGCCTGGCGCCTGCTCTGGCCATCGGTCAGTTCCGCCAGCAACGTATTCCAGCTCATGCCGCTGCGACAGCTCATCTCCCCGAGCAGTTCATCCTGCACCAATTGCGGTACCACGGCTTCCGGCTCGCCGTTGAAGGTGGCGAGGGCGGTGCTGAACAGGTCGGCAAATTCCGGCTGGCGTTCCAGTGGCATCAGCTTTGCCCAGACCTGTTCCGCTGTGCTGCGTAGTGCCAGCAGGCGATCAATAACCTTTCGGGTCAGACCGCCATATAGCGCGTTAGGGATGCAGGGCAGCAGCCAGTCGACGGTCTGCAACATCCGGCTGATTTGCGACTGGCTGACGGGATAGCCGTCGCGGGTGAGTTGCTCCGCCAGCGCCAGCTGCGTCGGGCATTCAATACCTGCCTCGAGGTAAAGATCGCGCAGGTGCAGGATCCCTTCCGCGCGTTCGATAAACATCAATCCATTATGCAGGTCGCTTTCCGCCAGATGGCCGATCAGGCACTGGACTTCGCCTTGCTGCGGTGACAGCGTTTCCGGCCACGGTCTGAATGGCCAGCAGACGCGGTGGTAACGTTCATCCTGCGTCTCCTGCCACAGTTCATTGAGGATGGCGAGGCGCGTATTCCCGCCGCTGGCGAGCATATATTTTTCATCACCGGGGCGACGGGTCAACATCGGCGGGTTATCCAGTCCGCGGGCAAGAATTGACGCTTTCAGTACGTCATAGCCGGGGTTGCGGGTGACGCGGGGATTGAGGGAGAACGGCTGGATTTGCTCCAGACTGACCTGGACCATTTCCTGTTCTCCGGTAGTGCTGGCACCGTGAAGCCAGCGGTTGAGCAGATGTGAAGCGCACATAATCTTCCTCCGGCATTCAGTCATCGCGTGTGAGGCGGATGCGCTGGTGGATCCACGCGTCCACCTCGCTTTCCAGCCAGGCGACGTGGCGGCTGTTGAGTCGAATGGATGGCGGAAACTGTTGCAGCTGGATTTGCCGGTAAATCCACGATTTACCGAAGCCGATTTTGTCTTCCACCTGGCGTAAGCGTAAAAATCTGTCGCTATTCATAACCATTCCTCCTGTGTCCAGATTCGTTCACATCAGCACGATGGGCGTGGTTATCAAAGCAGCAGCGTCCCTGCCAGGCAGTAAAAATCCTTATCTGGGTTAGTGAGAGTTGTTAGTTGAAAGGATTAGTTGATCGCGTTACGGCGGTGCACCGCGCTGGAGTGCGGTTTTCAACGTCTCGGCGCTCAGCGGCAGGTGCATACCTTCTTCACGCGCCCAGCATTCGAAAATGTTCAGCAGTTTGTAGGGATGCTCCAGCATTTCATCGTCCAGTTGCGGGTTGTGCTTGCAGGCCAACCACAGCAAACGGGAAAGCGCGGAGGTGATCCGCTCCTTTGATTCCGGCTGATGACGGGTCAGGAAGGCTTCGAGATGAGTGCGGCGGATGACGAACAGTGCGTCAGGAGGCAATGTATCCTGCAGGTAGCAGACGGACAGACTGAGCCGGGATTTCAGGTCATTGCGTCCATTGCCATACAGCTGGCCAATCAGCAGATGCAGCTCTTCCTGGAGGTTGTTCTGCGTGGCGAGCAGTTCCAGTAAAAGCTCCCGCAACGATTTGCGGCAACAGAGTTGGTAGTAGCTGTCGTTTTCATCGCAGACCACGATGCCAATCTGGTTGCAGCAATGAGTATCATTGGGGCAAGGGCGATTCAACGTTTTCGCCAGTTGCTGGTGGAGCAGCAGGCGCTCAAGGCCGATTAACGGCAAATTCCACAGATGGCTGGTGGTCAGTTGCAGAGTCGGGTCGCGTCGGCATGGCGGAGAGTTCGCCATCACTTTGCGGTTGCCGGGTTTGTTGCACTGCGAAGGCGGAAAGGGGGGCTTGCTGAATCGGCAGGCAAAGTGGCAAGGGGGATTGAGTGGTCTCAGAAGTACGGGAGAAGGGAAGTAGACCGAGAGTAGCAGATCGCCATGCAGGGCATGGCGGATCAGGTCGGCGGGCAGCAACGTGATGTTGTGCTGCCGGATGACTTCTGCGGCCTCATCCAGCGTCAGCCACTCCTGGCGGATTTTGTGTGGGGGCATGAGGTGTTCCTTTTTGTGTTGTTGGTTGCGTGTCGTGCTTGTTGATGGTGAAAACCGGTGTGAGATGTTTTTGCTAAAACAACTAACCTGATCAGTTTAGTTAACGATCTTTTCAGACATAATCTGGTGATGAATTACGCTGGAAAAACAGGATGTAACATTGAATAGCTCGGAAGACGATTTGCTTGAAGTTGCGTGGTATTTGTCGAAGTACGGTAAATCTCAGCCACCCGTGGGACTGGGTGTTCAGAAATGGAAAGAGGCTTTTGCCTTGTTTTATCCTCGCTTTGGAGCGGGTAAAACCGCCAGCGAGTTTCACAATAGTCTGAAAAATAGTCGTGACCGTTTTGATTCCTGGCTTAGTAATGTGCGTGTCGGCTGGCTTGACGAGCAGGGGGCTCCTGCTGCGCTTTCTCATTCAGCGCAGCGTGTGCATCAGCGATTGAGTGTGCTTTCAGAGAGTGCGATTGAGCAGCGCGTTCTTTCGTTAATATCTTCTGATGGAGAGGAACAGGCACAACGTGATTGCCTTGCTATCCAGCAGGATAAAAGTATTGAAGATACTATACGCGAGCAGTTGATTGCGGCACGACTGGGGCAGGGTACCTTTCGGAAAAATTGTCTCATGCTCTATCCGGCATTCCCTGTTACGGGAACGACGTTTGCGCCGTTACTCCGTGCCAGCCATATAAAGCCGTGGGCTGCCTGCGAGAATGGGAGTGAACGTCTTGATCCTTATAATGGAATTATATTAGCTGCGCACATTGATATTCTATTTGATCAGGGATGGATTTCGTTTGAGAACGATGGGCGTTTATTAACTAGTAATGAGCTGGATATTAGTGTTAAAGAGCAGTTTTTGTTGCCGGATAAAATAAAGGCGTTTTCTGTTGAATCGTATTGTTATCTGGAGTGGCATCGGGAGAATTTACTGAGATAGTTAAGCTATAAACTATCTTCGACAGCGCTATTTTCTGAACTTACAGGTTCCAATATTGCATTGAACGCTGCCAGTAGGGCTCACTGGCTTCTGGAGCGTGCTGTGCAACCGGTAACCCTCTGCTGCTTCGGTTATAAAGCTTTTATGTGCCATGCAGCAGGATATGGTTGCCTCCAGGACTCCGTATAACCCGAGTATTTGTATCGAAGCGTGAACAAAACATTGCAGCCAGCCTTTCAACGTGGACAATAGTTATCCATACGGTGATTTTATATTCGATAAATCAATGGATTTCATTGTGTCATAGGACTGGTAATGGATGAAAATGCTTTAGGGTTTGCCTCATACTGGCGCAACTCGCTGGCAGATGCTGAGTCAGGAAAGGGCAGTTTTGAACGGAAAGACGCCAAAAATTTCACTCACTGGCATGGGATAGCGGCGGGACGTCTTGACGAAGCGATCGTCGATAAATTTTTTGAAGGAGAAAAAGACGACGTCGAAACAGTCGATGTCATCTTGCGGCCAAAGGTTTATTTCCGGTTACTGCAGCATGGAAAGGACCGTTCCGCTGGTGCGCCTGATATTGTTACCCCGATAGTGACGCCAGCCCTGTTGAGCCGTGAAGGTTTTTTATATCCGACGCCAGCGACCTCCATTCCCAGAGACCTGCTTGAACCTTTGCCAAAAGGGGCATTTTCGATTGGTGAGATTGAGCAGTATGACAAATATAAAACGACACATACGTCATTCTCTATCAACTTTGATGACAGCGTTGATAACACTGCCGAAACGGATGAAGAACGAGAAGCACGATATGCAGCCTGGCAGCAGGATTGGCGTCAATATCTGGATGATTCAGAGAGGCTACTGAAGAACGTTGTCGGCGACTGGATTAAAAATCCCGAGCAATATGAACTCGCTGAGCACGGTTATATTGTTAAAACGGCGCAATCTGGCGGCGCCAGTTTCCATATCCTTTCGCTTTATGACCACCTGCTTGTTTGCAAAAAGGATGTGCCGCTCTTCAATCGCTTCGCCTCGCGGGAGATCCAGGCAGCAGAGTCTTTACTCGCCCCGGAAGCAAAATTCAGCGACAGGCTTGGACACTCCGGGGATAAGTTCCCGCTGGCAAAGGCTCAGCGCGATGCCTTAAGCCATTTTCTTGATGCGAAGCATGGCGATATCCTTGCCGTTAACGGCCCTCCCGGAACCGGGAAAACCACGCTGGTGCTTTCTATTATCTCCACGCAGTGGGCCAGAGCGGCTCTCGAAAAAGCGGAGCCTCCGGTTATTATCGCGACTTCAACGAATAACCAGGCTGTAACGAACATTATCGAGGCGTTCGGGAAAGACTTTTCCCAGGGTACTGGTGCAATGGCGGGACGATGGTTGCCAGAGCTGAAAAGCTTCGGCGCTTATTTCCCCTCAAGCACTCGTAAAGCCGAGGCAGCCAAAAAATACCAAACTGAAGATTTCTTCAACCAGGTTGAGTCAAAAGAGTATGTAGAGAATGCACTGCTGTTTTATCTGGAGAAAGCTAAGGCAGCCTTCCCTGAAAAAGATTGTTCAACCCCTGAAAAGGTCATTGAACTCCTGCATGGCCAGTTAGTAGCAAAATCCGAACAATTGGTAAGGCTGAATGCAGCATGGCAAACGTTAAGCCAGGTTCGGGAGGCGCGAGAGCTTATTGCTAACGACATTGAGCAATATCTCGATAATTTAAATAAATTACTCTCCGGGCAAGAACAAAAAGTCACTCAGCTAAAGAGTGCTAAAGCGGAATGGAAAAAATATCGGGCCAGTGAATCACTGATCTATTCATTATTTTCCTGGCTTCCAGCGGTTCGCAGTAAGCGGCAGTACCAAATACAACTGTTTCTCGAAGATAAATTAGGCGCGCTGATTGCGGGAAATCAGTGGTCGGATCCTGAAACCATCGAACGTAATATAGATGGACTGCTCAACTCCGCTGAGCGCGAGCAAACAACATACCGGCAGCAGATTGATTCCGCCCATGAAATTGTTCTTAAAGAACAGCAGGCGGCTCAGGAATGGCAGAGGCTGGCACTTGATTTAGGACATGAGAGCGACGAGGAGCTGAGCTTCTCACAGGCAGATGAACTGGCTGATACGCAGATTCGCTTCCCTGCATTCTTACTGACCACCCACTACTGGGAAGGTCGTTGGCTAATGGATATGGCTAAGATCGATGATCTGCAAAAAGAGAAGGGCAAGAAAGGAGCTAAAGGGGTAACCGCCCGCTGGCAACGCCGAATGAAACTCACTCCATGTGTGGTCATGACCTGCTATATGCTTCCCGGCAATATGCAGATAAGTGAACACAAAGGCCAACGTAAATTCGAGAAAAGCTATTTATATGACTTCGCTGATTTACTCATTGTCGATGAAGCCGGGCAGGTGCTTCCTGAAGTGGCTGCTGCCTCGTTTGCCTTAGCTAAAAAGGCATTAGTGATTGGTGATACGGTACAGATCCCGCCAATATGGAGTATTGCTCCCGCTATTGATATAGGTAACATGCTGGCGGAAAAAATTCTGTCAGGTAGTACGCAAGAAGAGATTACTGAGAAATATACGGCAATCGCAGAGCTTGGTAAAAGCGCTGCATCTGGCAGCGTCATGAAAATAGCGCAGTATGCCTCACGCTATCAATATGATCCCGAGCTGGCTCGTGGGATGTACTTGTATGAACACCGCCGGTGCTTCGATAATATTATTGGATACTGCAATACGCTCTGCTACCACGGTAAGTTATTGCCTAAAAGAGGGCGTGAAGAGAGCAATTTAATGCCCGCAATGGGTTATCTCCATATTGATGGTAAAGGAGAGCTGGCAAGTAGTGGAAGTCGATATAATTTGCTTGAGGCTGAAACGATAGCGGCCTGGCTGACAGATAACCAGCAAGATATTGAAACGCATTACGGCAAATCGCTTCATGAGGTTGTCGGTATCGTGACGCCTTTTAGCGCGCAGGTATCGACCATCAAACAGGCGCTGGGTAAACAAGGTATCAGCACTGGCGCGAATGAAACGTCGCTCACGGTGGGCACCGTGCATTCTCTTCAGGGGGCGGAAAGAGCGATTGTTATATTCTCGCCAGTCTATTCAAAGCATGAGGATGGCGGGTTTATTGATAGCGATAACAGCATGCTGAACGTTGCTGTCTCCCGTGCGAAGGACAGTTTCCTGGTCTTCGGCGATATGGATCTGTTTGAGATCCAGCCAGCCTCATCTCCGCGGGGATTACTGGCAAAATATCTCTTTGAGTCAGAGAAGAATGCGCTCTCTTTTGATTATAAAGAGCGTAAGGATTTAAAAACTGCCGAGACCAAAATCTACACACTCCATGGTGTGGAGCAGCATGATAATTTCCTAAATCAGACGTTTGAAAATACCGGTAAACATATCACGATAGTTTCTCCATGGCTGACCTGGCAAAAACTGGAGCAAACCGGTTTTCTTGATTCCATGATTGCGGCGTGTTCACGTGGTATTAACGTCACGGTAGTTACTGACAGAAGCTACAACACTGAACATAATGATTTTGAGAAGCGAAAAGAGAAGCAGCAGAACCTCAAAGCGGCGCTGGAGAAACTGAATGCCCTTGGTATTGCGACAAAACTGGTCAATCGCGTTCATAGCAAAATTGTAATTGGTGATGATGGTTTGCTGTGCGTGGGATCATTCAACTGGTTTAGTGCGACACGTGAAGCGCGATATGAACGATACGATACATCAATGGTTTACTGTGGTGATAACCTGAAGGGCGAGATTGAGGCAATTTACAATAGCCTTGAGAGGCGTCAGGTTTAGATCAGGAATGTGATTAGCCATCTTAACAGTGTTTCCCCAGTGTAAGATGGCTGTGAGGCATTTTCAGAAGGAATTATTGTGACGACTAAAATGTGGATGATCCGCGGCGATGGCGGAAAATTGTACGATGACTTTAGGGACAAACAGGTTGTTGCAATCGGCTGGTCGCAGCTCGCTCCCTATGTGAAACCGGGATGCTCAAGAGAGCAGTTGTTTACCCGGTATCAGGAGCTTGAGCCACAGACTAAGCCAGGCACAGTTCGTTCCGGTGCTTCCCAGGTCTGGCGCTTTGTGAATGAAATGCAGAAAGGTGACTGGGCTATCACTTATTCACCTTCTAATCGGACTTATTTGATAGGGAAAATCGCCTCAGATTTTGAGTTTCATGCCGAGTGGCTTGAAGATGGCATGGGCATCGCCCGTAAAGTGAAGTGGAACGCGGAAGAGATTAAGCGCGATAGTCTGAGTGATGCAACCAGAAACACTCTTGGCTCTACGCTGACGGTTTTTCAGGTTCCTGATTTTGCCGTGAATGAATTAGTGCAGGGCAAAAAGCCTGTCTCAGATGTCGTGCCGGAAGCAATTGTTTCAGGTGAAGAGGATGAGGTTGTTTCAAATCCTCTGCGCGACATGGAGATTATCGCTTTTGAAGGTATCAAGGATCGTATCAACCGTCTCGACTGGGATGAGATGCAAAATCTGGTCGCAGGCGTGTTACGTAGTATGGGATATAAAACTCAGGTATCGCCTGCTGGTGCTGACCGTGGGAAAGATATTATTGCTTCGCCTGACGGCTTTGGGTTCGAAAATCCGCGCATTATTGTTGAGGTGAAGCACCGACGGGAACAGATGAGCAGCCAGCAAATCCGTAGCTTTATAGGTGGCCGTCATAAAGACGATCGCGGGCTATATGTCAGTACAGGCGGATTCAGCAAGGATGCGCGCTATGAAGCCAATCGTTCTACAATCCCGTTGACGCTATGGACGCTTGACGATCTGGTTCGTGCGTTAGTGGAAAACTATGAGCAAGTGGATATAGAGACTAAGCTATTAGTTCCACTCAAGAAAACGTATTTGCCTGCATGAGTTTTCGCCGCCTGTTTCTGTATAAACAGGCGGCGATGTAGGTTCTTACAATGAGGGGCGCTAAATATTCACGCGAACTGGATAGCCTAATGCACGCAAGGCTTTATTGGTTCTGCCATTTCTGGGAGGCGTATCTTCTGGCCTTGCCCAACCGACCACTTCAGCAATAGAGTTAATACCGTAATGCTGGAATTTGTACTCCTCGTCTTTGCCTGCCAGATAGAGCCTTTCCCACATTAATGAAGGCTTTCCACCGTAGAGGACATAGTTGAGCAATTCAGCAATAGTCATACCTTTTTGATTGGTTTGGCCCATGATCCATTTTGTGAATAAAACGGCGCGCTCTTCCTTATTTAAGGATGTTTTGGCTGAATAGCCAAATGTTTCAGCGCTCATTTTTATCACATGGTCCATTGTTGCATGTGTGTAAGAGAATATTTGATAGAGCTTATCCTCTGTCAATGAGTCAATATTATTTTTTGACAAGTGTTCGCGAATGTAGGGGGCGTAAATCCCAAGATGAATATCCTCATTAGACGGAGGAACTGATTGGATTTTCCACCAGGAGAGCATATTCATCAATACTGCTTGTGGGTTTTTACTATTGGTACGGTGATAATCCTCAAAAGGATAAGTATTATCTTGTTGATGAACTTTTTTATAATAGTATGCGTGTAGAAATTGATCGGTTTGCCAAAACTTTGGAGTATCTTCTGATATCCATGCAGGTCTGTAATCATTAATTTGGTCTGAGATACTCTTGATGATTGAAAATGTGCTTTCCCATTCTTTATGGAAACTCTCTTTCCTTCTATCTTTAGTTTTTTTGTTATCAAAAAAATTCACGCCACCCCATTCAGGTATTTTCCGCTTTTTGATAAGCTCTCGTTCTTTTTTCTCTAATTCGACTTTTAGTTTTAATAATTGTCTTTGTTCATCAATAATCTCTTTACTAAGATCAACGCAAGAGTCAAGTGATGCTAAGTTATCGAAGAATTCCTCTAACTGTTCAATTAAATTAGAACTGTATAAATCACTCTCAGTGAAGAAAATACCGGCTTCTATATTCGAGTACCATGCACGCTCAGTTAAATTAGCTGAACCAATATAAGCGCCATATCCCTTCCACCAAATAACTTTGCTGTGCAGGCGATCTGGTATAAGTTTACAAAAAATATTATTTTTAACGTTTGCGAGAAGTTTTGATAAAAATGCAGGCGATACAGGAACTGTATGATCATATCGCATCCAAATATCAAGTCGGTGATGGTTTTTTATACAATGCTCGAGGAGCGTGGTTTTATCATCTCCATAAGCAATGGCGGCAACAACACCATCAATTTCTTTACCAGGAGGGGGTAAACATGATCTAAAAAACTCTCCATTTAATCCGTTAGCAATAAGTTTCATTATTATTTTACCGGGAAGTTATTTCATAAAATAAATGTATTTAGGATGATGTTATATTAAATAAAAATAATATGGGCATTAACATGCCGAGAAATGTGATCCATTCCTCGGTATGTCTTAATTTACCCCCAACGCCTTATAAACCGCGTCCACAGGTTCAGAGTAAAAACTGACCTGGAATTTGGTAAACAACTCGGCTGGCACAGTCGGGATATCTACCGCGGAAGACATCGGCAGAAGTACCTTTTTCGCGCCGCTATCGAAAGCAAGTTGTAAGCTAGCCGCCAGATCCTGAACAGGGTTGATTACTCCACCGAGCGTCATGCTACCTAACACGACCATTTGTTCCTGAACGGGTTTCGCCAGTAAAACGGAACACAGGGCAATAAGTGCCGCAAGGCTGGTAGAAGTACTTGGTCCAGTATTATGCAATTCGACTACGTGCAGGTGGTACTCATGTTCAGAAAATTTTGCTGTTGCGCTAACACGGCTGAGGTTGCCTTTGAAATAGTCAAATCCAACCCGGATAGCTTCCTTAGCAGAGGTACTTGATCCCAGACCAGAAACGCTATGCTTACCATTACCAGCGGTCATCTGAGTTTCGAAGCGGTACAGACCCGTCATGCCACTTTCCGCTTGCGTCACTAAATGCACTACGCCTGGCTTTGGCATGCCAGCAGGAATTAATTCGCTGCCTCCCTGTTCTGGCACGCTGACGAAGAATTCTTCCAGCGTCTCGTTATCGATGTAGCTGAAATTCACATCGAAGAACTCCAGACCGCCCAGCTTTTTAAGCTGTTCTTTGACTCGACGACGGGCTTCCATGGCGTAGGTCAGGCAAACACGGACATCTTCTTTACTGTAAGAACCATTGGGATGAAGAAGTTTCAATAGACCAGAAACCGTGCGCCTTACCGCGATAACATCTCGCTGGTTGAGGTTATTACCCAGCTTATAGAACTTATCAATCGCATCGGAGAAGCTGCGTTTGCGCATTTCCCGCATGTATTCGGCGAGATAATCTGTGATAAGGCCGTAGCGGTTGGTAAAGAATTCCGGGCGCATTTTCGGGATTTCCCAGCCGGGAATATAGGCGTGGAAGCGGTCGAAAAACGCCGTATCGATCATCGCGGCAGGGAAGGGTGCTAACAAATGGCTGGTTTTGACTAACGTCTCAACGCTCTGATTGATGTTGCCGACGAACACCATTGATGCTTTGCCTTCAATCGAATCTCTGCCGCGGGAAAACGAGCCAGACGCCATGTAATCCTTCATGATTTGCACGCCGTCTTTGTCTTTGAAAGTGATCCCAGCCACTTCATCAAACGCGACCACATCCCACATGCCGACCAGGCCAATCTGGCGGCTGGCCATGTTGTAAAACAGGTTTGCTACCGTGGTTTGTCCGCCGGAAACTAGCAGTGAGTTTGGCGAACACTCTTTATAGACGTGGCTTTTACCGGTACCGCGTGGGCCCAGTTCGCAGACGTTATAGTTATTTTCCACGAAAGGGATCATGCGGGTGATCAGGTGCCATTTAGTTCGTTGCTCAATGTTGGCAGGTTCCATACCCACGGAACGTAGCAGGACGTCAATCCACTGGTCGCGGTTGAAGTGCGTACGTGCGGTAAATACCTCTTCCATGTCCATATTGGGCATCTGGATAGGTTTAAGCGTCATCAGAGAGAAGGGCGACGTTTTTTGTCCTTCCTCAAAGAAGTAGTTCACGGTAATCATGCACCAGATGCCGCCGGTCAACAGTTTTTCGTTGTCCTTGACCATCTGCGGTGGAACCAGTGCATCTTTAATGCCGAGGTTGGAGAGCTGGGCTTCGTAAACGTCTTTTTTCTGATTGAGCTTTACCGACACTTTATCGATGATCTTGTAGGATCCTCGCTCACGAATGAGCGATTTCACCTTCTCTGCTTCATCAGGGCGGACGTAGTTATCAGCCAGAATGCGCTTAACATTCTGCAAGCCTTGCTCAACGATCTGGTCATCGTCAGAAGCGCAGTACATACCGAGCAGATACTCCAGCACATAGACCGGGACGTTAGCCCCTTCTTTGAGCTGCTTGGTCAGATCTTTACGCACCACCCGACCGCGAAAATGCTGATTCAGTAAGGCGTCCAGATCGTAACCTTCTGCGACGAGTTCCCCGTCGGATACAGCTGGAACGGGTAAGTCATGATGGGTTTGCATATCGCCTCACTTAAAAGAAATCATCCTGAAATGCCAAGTCGATAATCACAGGGTACTTCTGGTAACCCGTTTCCGTTTGTGCATCTTCCAGTATCAGCCAGTATTCATTACGGCGATTGAAATTCGCGCCTATCAGCTTCAGCGTAACGTCACGCACGCGTTTTTCCATTGTGTTGTTATCGCTGTCAAAGCAGATTCGCTCTTTACCGGATACCACATTATTGGCGTAGTCGACGATGAAGATATTCAAGGTGCGCGGTTCGTATAACTCACCTACCGGATGGGTTTGCAGCAGGCTGACTTTATCAATGTTATTGACGAGTTTGATCAGCGGATGGTAATTCACGATATCTACCGGACGACGCTGAGGTTGCTTCTCGGCAGCGGTTTTCTGCAGCGCTTTCACCTGCAATACGGGAACGCAGACTTCCTGCAGCATGGCACCACCATGCACAAATCGCGCGCCGCCCGAGAAATGGAAACGCTGGATCCCTTTCGGGATCAGGAACTCGCTGTTATCGCTGACGCCTGCGGTATCCGCCACTTTTCCTTTCCAACAAAAATCATCGGCAGGAAGCTGGTGGCCGATAATAAAGCGCTTGTGGTTTTTAATCGTATTGTCTGGCTTGATCTGCAGCGTGGTTTTATCCTGCCCGGAAAGGGGCTGCTGCTGGAACAGGAAACCATGGTCCGCCGTGACTATAATGCGTGTACCATGAAGACGGTTTATTACACGGGTCACTAAATCCTTCAGTTCAACCACCGCGTTGCGGCACGCTTCGAAGGTCTTCTCTTCCGTAGATGCGCTGTCACCCATGGCATCAATGGTGTTATGCCAGATATAGACGACTTCGTAATCGCGAATCAGATCCCGTCCTTCCTGATTTTTCCATTTCAGAAGATCGTCGGATTTTACTGCCATCCCTTTATATTTCTTCAGAATGGTATCGCGGTTAGGCGTACCTGAGGTGGATAACCCGTCCGCATAAACGATGTCACCATTACCCGCTTGGTAGCATATCTCGTCATGAGGCAGCAATGCAGCCATACCCAACTGGGTATAGCTGGGTAACACCCCTAACTGTGAACGCAGTTCGGCAGTAAAGCGTTTTTCGGTATTGATCTGGTTGCTCAGCTCTTCTGCCACTTCATAACGCAGCGCATCGGAGATAATCACGAACACGCGCTTGATTTGTGGATTATTAAACTGCGGCTTAACTACCTCATTGTAGAAGTTGTGCTGCCGTGGAACGCCCGCAATACGCCACTCCTGCATACGGTTTTCGGCTTCCAGAACCTTATTCCAGCTCCGGCTTAATTCTGCCAGGTACCAGTTGGAATATAGCGCTTCGATATAGTCATCCAGGCTTTTCAGGATCATTGCGCCTTTGCTGTGAACCAACAGCGCGTATTCGTTAAACAGGCGGTAGGCCTGGTCAAAGCGGAACAGCTCCTCGCAGTACGCTTTCCAGAACGTTGCGCTGTCCTGATAGTGGAAACCATCAATATGACGATTACGCAGATTCAGCAGCCGCTCAGCCTGACGAAGCGCGTCATAGATGGCGTAGTATTCCTGACGAGTCTGGCACCAGTATTTGCTCTGGCGTTCGGACAGAAGCTTTTTGAAGGCTTCACGGTCAAGCGTGGTGCTCTCTTCCAGAAGTTGCGTCACCAGCGCATGAATAACGGTCTGTTCAATGCTCAGCGTGGTTTCGCATTCGTGCAGATCATACGGCGAGCTGAGACGGTACTGGTCTTCTGGTCGCAGCGCATCCTGCATCTGCTGTGCGCAATAATCATAGGCTTCTTTGTAGCGACGGTCGGCGCGCCAGGTGACCATAAAGGCCAGCGCGGAGGCTCTGCCTGACGGCGTGGTCAGTACGTTTTTTTCCAGCCATTCACGTTTCTGCGGGTCTGCCTGCGCGGAGAGATCGGTACAGAATAGCTTTAGGATGAGGTTTTCAAGCGAAGGATGCTCGGCCTGATAGCCCATTTCCTGATTCAGAATGTCCCACAGCACGCCTTCCAGGTTGTGGCGTTTCAGCATTGCCAGCGTGTTTTCCAGGTCGCTGTCGTCATCTTTCTGCTGATTAACGTATTGGGTAATCAGGCTGAACAGAATCTCTTCCGTTTTTGCTGTTTTTACGCCAGCGATGACCGCAACCATCTTCTTATCAAGAGAGGCTTCATTTTCCTGCTCAGTCACTAGGCCTTTTAAGGCAGCAAGACGTTTAGTGCTGAAAAATGCCTTCCGGCGTTGTATATGCTCACGTAGGCCAAGCTGCGGAATGCCTAACGTATTCAACGTAATGGCGGCGAAATCGGCATGGAACTCCGTACTGTAAAGACGAATATCCAGCAGCCAGTCGAACTCTTTGGGAGGCACGTCGTGGGGGAACCACAGCAAAAACTGCTGTTCAGGCTCATCAATTTCAATGCGTTTTTTAACCGCAAGCTGTGACTGGTCGGTCATATCGAGCAGCGTGATGTTCTCCAGTTCGAGATTACCCAGCTCTTCGAGGAAACGCTTATCGGGATCGTGCCAGAAAACGATGCGATGTTCGGCGAATTTTGCTTTAAGGCCGGCAATAAATTCCTGATTTTGCAAGGTCACAATCCCATGTTGATTCGGTAAGTTCGAAGATGTCTGAACGCCTGGAAACCGTGTTCCGCGTTCTGACACAAAGCCGCATTTTATCATGAACTGGAGGTGACGGATGCCTGAATAAGGCTGGTTTCCCGTATCGAGATCACCACCGGGCTAAAGCCCGGTGGTGTGGGAAGGTATGCTATCTGACTTACATCACCTCAGGCGCATTGCCGGTAATGGCTTTCACATCCGCCAGCAGATCGCCAAACTTACCGTAGTTAACCTTAACGCCGTCGTCGAGATCAATACTGATTCTCATATCAGCATAGTGACGCAGGCGATCGTCGAAGCTGCGCAGCTCATTGAATTTCTTGCTCAGATTGTCGCGATCGCGCTTCAAACGGGTGGCTTCGCCGCCGGAGGCACCATCGACCTGTTCGTTCAGGCGGTCAATATTGGCCTGATAGCGCGCCAGCAGCGGCACCACATATTCGGTACGCATTCTCGCCAGTGTGGCGTCGTTGTAGCGATGCAGATAGACCAGGCACTCAAACGCTTTTTCTTTACCGGAGCTGAACAGCCAGTAGATCGGGCGCTTTTTGTACATCTTCAGATGATCTTTCCAGAACTGGGTGGAAAGATAGCGACGGATGGTGTCCAACGCAGACTCACCTTTTTTCGGCTTGATCGCGTATAAACACAGACTTTCAGCGATAAAGTCGAGGTTTTCCTGCAAATGCTCTTCGCCCCAGACGGTGCGCACAAACTCTTTGACGCGAGAGGTGACGTCATCGTCAAACCATTCGTCATCCATCAGCGGCAGGATACCGTCGTTGTCGGCAGGGAAGGTTTTGTAGGCGCCTTCAGCGACCAGTTCAGTAAAACCTTTGTTACCTTCGTGGGCGTAGACCAGGCTTTCACGATCGAGGGAGTAGCGGCCCATCATGCAGCCGATGGTGTAACTTAAGATATCTATAGTGATATCCGTGTAATACTTATTGGTTAGGACTGTATGATCTTGAATATTTTTATATCGATAGTTTGGGTTACATAATAGTGTTATTTCACTTTGCAATACAGCTTTAATTACAGTTTTGTCTAGTCGTAATTTATCTATAAAAATATTATTTATAGTGTTTTCTATTAGGAGAAGAGTTTCGACTAACTTGATATTTGTATTGATTTTTTGTTTATAGATTTTCCGTAGCAATTGAGTTGAATTGTGTTCAAATAATGGTGAGCAAACATAATCCCATGATTGCTCTTGAGAGTCCCAGTCATTTTTAGCTATTTCAATAGCATTGGTGACTAATTCGATAATTTCATCTTCAATTTCTGGATATGGTACTGAGGCTAATTCACCACTAGTAAAGCTAAGTGTGGGGGATAGAATTGATAAATAATGGTTTACAACCGGAGTGCACATTAGTCCCGCAGCGTAAAGCAACTCATTTTTGTTATTTGAAAAGCCGCAACGGCCTGTATCATCAAAAACAAACCCTTCTGGACGATATCTCACGCAAAAATTACCTTGGCTTATTTTTGACCAGGTTATACCTTCTCTAAAGTAATATTCATCATTTC
Organism: Klebsiella sp. CB_Kp196; assembly: GCF_040061575.1. Classification (NCBI taxonomy): domain Bacteria; kingdom Pseudomonadati; phylum Pseudomonadota; class Gammaproteobacteria; order Enterobacterales; family Enterobacteriaceae; genus Klebsiella; species Klebsiella sp. CB_Kp196. Next base: position 28,864 of record NZ_JBEAFH010000052.1, on the reverse strand, counting down.
TTACGGCAGAGCGAGTTTTTCCATTCTCAAATTTAAAATTTCGTATTTCGTATCCATTATTTTCCCAATTTACAACTATTTCGTTATTACCGTACCACTTTCGATATTCACCTCCACTACTACAAGGAAACCATTTGATATTATGAATGTCGATTTTTGTATTTGACTCTTTATTTGTGATAAGAGTTTTTTCTATTGAAACCTCGTGCCAATATCTTTGAAATTTAATGTTATCACCGGTGGACATACCTGCTTTTAATGATATTTTTTCTCCAAGTTTTTTATGATGGCGAAAAGATAATAGACTCGGCAAGTCTATCCAATATGCTATTGGCATTCCTGGTATGTTTTTAAAATCGTGCTGTTTAAATTTCTCAAATATATTTTTCCTTAGAAGTAGATTGCTTTTTTTTACTTCTTCCTTACCATCTATAAGTCTAAAAAATACAGGCTGGTAACGTTCGGAGTGTTGGTTTTTAATCACCCAAGCAGTTGTCTGTACAACCTCTCCAGAAATTTGTCCAAAAGCTCGAGCCCCCAAATGTAACATCGTGATAAATGTTTTATTGTCCAGTAACCAACCGCGTAGTGCTTCATAACTAGACAAGAACATCCATGACTGCATATTAATTTGCGCATTAAATCCATTTTCTTTAAGCAAAGAGAATGCATATTGCATAAACATTGCGAACAAATCAGACTTACTGTCCGGGAAATTATTTCTGGCAAATTCCTTCAGGTCACTATTCATTCCTTTACTACCCATATAGGGCGGATTCGCCACCACCGCGTCATACTGTTGTGCCAGTATCCACGCCTGCTGAATATACGGAATAAACGCCTTCGCTGCGGCTTTCTGCTGAAAATCGCCTTCCAGCTCAAGACGGTACAACGCATCGAGAAACGCCTTCAGTTCCGCTTCTTCTTCCTGCGGCACCTGAATCAGCGAGCCCAGCGTTTTGGCATTCACAAAGCGCTTCAGCGTGCGCATCAGCAGCTGATATTCTGCACTGTCGGTATGGGCTAATGCGGTATTTTCGGCAAACATATCTCCCATGCTGCCAGTCTGGTTTTGCTGGTGGAAGTTCAGCTGCTGCCACAGTTTAGCAATATCCAGATGCAGGCTTTCCTGCAGGGAGACAATATTCAGGCGCACGTCGCGGGTGAATATCCGGCGGTCATCCTGACGGGCCATCATTAATAATGCAAAGCCGGAAAGCTGGGCAGCACGGTCGTCGATATCGAGACCAAAAACATTATTTTCCAGAATCAGCTGTGGAATATCCCGAGCGCGATAGCCGCGCTCTTCGTAGATATTTTTCAGCACGTTATAGGCTTCAATCAGAATATGTCCGGAGCCGCAGGCCGGGTCGAGCACCTTGATGCTTTCCGGTTCAATGCTGGCAGGCGTAATGGCTGCCAGTTGTGCCTGCACTTCCGGCGTCTGTTCGGCTGGCTCAATGTAGTAGTCCATTTTGCCTTTCAGCGGCGAATCCGGGTAGGTCTGCAACCACTGGCGACCGACGGAGTTCTGCACCAGATACTGCACAATCCAGTTCGGGGTAAACAACTGGGTGGCGGCAGGAATATCTTCGCTCTTTACTACCTTGCCAATAACCGCATCTTTTTTCTCAGAGATATAGAACTGATACAGCCAGCCGATAACCTCAACATCATGCCAGTCTTCTTCCGGAATACCGTCCACCAGACCGCGCAGAATCGAGTCAGTACGGGTCAGGTTATCCGGCATTAGAAGTTCAGCTTCATCGTCGACTGCTTCAAACAGGAACGGCATCGCACGGTGCAGGGCGTGGCACTGCGCCAGCAGCAGTTCACGGTAGATAGCTTCGTCCTGGTTGCCGGAAAGTTTCATTTCGACCAGCAGCGCCTTTTTCTCCGGCAGTAGCGCTTCCGCCACTTCCGGCACATGGTCCAGCACTTCAAAGCCGGTTGGATTATCCGGGTGCGAGAGCATACGGAAGCCGTGGTCAAGGTAGCCGTGGATTTCCATATAACGAATGGCACACAGGCGGTTGAACCAGGTGTAGGCACAGTGTTCAACCAGTACGTCAAAGCCCTGCTCGTGGGCGCGTTTTACCAGACGATCGCGGCGGGTGAGGGTGGATTTGGGGTGGTCGAACTGGCCATAGCGCACGGTTTCGCCGACGATCTCGACATCTGCAATCTGCAGATTGCCTTTTTTATCGGTGGCAATCCCCAATGTGGTCAGCTTCTGGATCACCGCATCGCGGAACTGGTTACGAGCCTGTGGAGCATATTTTTTGATGTTATTGGTATTCATAGAAAATCCTGCAAAGGGCAGCAGAACGCTGCCCTGAAATGGGGGTTACTGAAGACGGATCCGGTCACCTGCCTCAATGGCTGCCAACAGGGCAGCACGAAGCGTATCCAGCGCTTTTTCCACCTGCTCGGCGGTTTCCAGCACTTCACCACCGGTGGCTTTGCGCATCTCGCTGGCGACATTCACCAGATGTGTTTTTTTCGGTACCGGTTGGATAACGGGTTTTTCTACCACAACATAGGTCTGTTGTGATTCTGCAGCGCGTGTAGCTTCATTCGCTGCTCGTAGCTGGGCTTCCTGCTTTTTACGCAGCTCGTCGATCCACTGGTTAATCTTCTTCTCAGCATCCGTTTGCAGCGCTTTCGTCTCTTGCTGTTCCGCCAGAATTTCCGGAATCGAATGGCTGACCTCAGCGCGTTTTCTGGCTTTCTGCATCGGCAGCAGAACGCTGTTTTGCAGCTCCGATGTGGCATGCGCTTCCTGCAAGCGTTGACGACTCTCTTCGATGCGGGCGTCAATACGTTCCAGAGCGTGCTGGCGGTGCTGTTCAACTAACTGATGGTTAACGTTCTGAACCTGTTCAATCAGCGGCGTGATGCGATTGAGATGCTTGTAAGGCTCCGGCATCTGCCAGATGTTTTCCAGCTCACCTAACGCTTTTACCGCCACAGCGTCTTTTTCCAGTGCGCTGCGGTTGGATTTAAAGCTTCCGTTCAGCGCAGCCCCCAGCTTTTGCCAGGTGGAGAACTGCTTGCGGTAGAAATCGACCAAATCTTCGCGATCTTCGCTGAAATCCAGCAATTCGTTTGCCTGGGTGGTGACCTTCTCAATCAGAGCAAACTCTTCTTTTTCGCTAAGAATGGAATTCAGCAGGCGCAGACCTGATTCAATCTCATTTTTGCCTGGATTGTTTCCACCTTCAGCTTTCGCTCTGAAGACATTCAGCTCTTGCTTCCAGTCGTCGAAGACCTGACGGATATGTTCGACCAGTGCGGGTTCTTCACGTTCGCTAAACGGCTGTTGGGCAATCTCCGCCATGGTTTGGGCGGCTTTGCGAATTTGTGATTCGTCGTGACGACGAATTTTGTGCAGACGCAGCTCGCTGTGGCGACGACTGTTATTGAACAACTCCCACACCTGCTTACGCTCGATATTATTATTTTGCTGGCTGAAGCTGAATTTGCCTTTGCGTGCCAGGCGAGCAACCAGCAGCTTCACTTCTTCTTCTGGCCATCCATAAGGACGACGGGCAAAGTGGTTGAGAATATCGCGTAAATAGACCGGTTTATTGAATTCAATGTTCATGCTGACCCAGGTTTCCACTTCACGCATCGCGTCAGGATTGGATTCCTCCAGTTCGCCCAGATCCAACTCCGCATCATTCTCCACCGTTAGCAGTGCATGGATTTCACGTGCGATATCGCCGTTGAATGGACGCAGCATTTTCAGCTTGGCAAACGTGTTTTCAATCACATAGCGGCAGGCTTCATCCACGATGCTGGACGGCGTCGAAGATTTCTTCGGTAAGCGCTCGCCAATCGCCCAGACGTCTGCTTCGGCAATAAGCGACTCTAGCTGGACGCGCAGCATTTTTTCGCGAACGCTGTTCTCGCGAGCTTTTTCTGAAAGCAGGCTGGCCTGTTCCGGGCGTTGTCCGGCGTTGTCCTTGAGGAATTTTTCGGTCTGAACGACTAAATCAATGTCGGTCCAAGTGCGCCCCTCCTCAGGGAGGCGAATCAAAATACAGCCATCACCCTCCGAAGTATAAGGACGGCAGGCGGCATCGCTGTTATAGAACGTATAGGTCGGATCTTTTGGCGTGAGGATTTTCACCACCAGATCGTTAAGCATCGCGCCGTCCAACGGGTGCCCGTTCAGGAAGCGGCTGATATCAAAATCCTGCTTATTCGCCGGGTAGCGATACTTCCGGTTTTTTAGAATGTCATCAAAGATGATCGATGCCAGTTTTTTATTGATTGCAGAGAAATCGACTTCGACATTGCGGATCTCGTTTTCGATCTCTTTTTCTTCGTTGGTCAGGAACACGTATTTGTCTTCAACACGTGCAATCAACATTTCCCGTTCCAGCTTGTTCAGGCTTGTTTCAACGCGACGGCGCAGATCGACTTTATCAGCATCGATTTTATCAATGGAAAGGGTGACCAGATTATCGAGTGTACTCTTCAGCACATCGACATAGCGGATCAGGAACAGCGTTTTCAGTAAGTTGCCATCGAACTCATCAAGAATGCCATTCTGACAGGCCTGAGTGATGGTACGGCTGACCGCCGGTTCGAGGAAGCTTTCAATCGCGGCATAGAAACGCCAGAACGGCACCAGAGAATCCAGACCTTGCGGGGCGATCTGCTGTGCCGCAGTCTGGAATGCTTCTAACTGTGAGCGTTCACCCATGGCTAACTGTTTACCGGCGGCACCTTTGGTCCGAATAGACTCAAAAACCTTCTGCAGAATTTGGTAGTGCCACGGGACAAAGGGGTAGTTATCAATAAATTCTTCTTCGCTGGTGTAGGGGCGCAAAGAAGCGGTGGTTGTAGGATCAAAGGCAAGCTGGTTGCGCAGAATGTCGCCTTTTTCCTGCCAGACTTTCGCCAGCGCGGGTTTTGCAGCATCGGTTTTCACCAGCAAACGTTTTTGGATAACTTCGGATGTGTTGGAGCTTGAAAGCTGCAGGCGAGTTGAAAAGCGGCCCTGGATTTTAGAGAAGTCTTGTCCATCGCGGCTGCTCATCCCACCAATGGCCGCATTGATATCTGCCTGGGAGGTAACAATAACCCATGCGCGTCCACCGCAGATCACACCTAGGTTTTCAGTGATAGTCTGTAGCTTCAACATCATCTGCGTATTTTTACCGATGAACTGGCCGACCTCATCCACCATGAAGAGGATATTTTTGCCGTTTTCATCCAGCCACTCTTTGACCCACTGGCAAAAATTATTGATATCTAATGGGAAGTTCTTATCCAGCTGTTCCACCCATTGACGCGAGGCGTCAACGCTTTGACCTGTGGCCTGGCTTAGGGCTTCTGCCATTTCATCGCTGATGAAATAGTAGGAATCGCGCTCTTTTTCCCAGCTTGAACCAGTGATAGTGGAGAATGCGGTCTTAAACACGTCGTATTGGCCGCGTTTTGCCAGCTCACGCTCCAGATGGGCGATGTGCGGAAAATCAGCGCAGTAGCCAACCCGTTCGTTAAACACCTTCAGGAAGACTTTAAGGATGGCATCTTCTTTGTCATCGACGTTAGCACGAGAATCAATATTGAACAGAATCACTTCCGTCGGATGATGGACCGCTTTGTTGATATCAGCGAGGAACAGAGCATCTTTGATTTTGTCTTCAAAGAAGGAGTATGCATTACGTTCTGTACCGTTATGACTGACTTTGCGGTTAGACAACAGATACGACAGGATCTTGATAAAGTGTGATTTACCTGAGCCAAAGAACCCTGAAACCCATACGCCAATTTTGTTTTCCATGCGTACGCGCTCCGGACCGGTTGCCGGAACATAAGATTCGAAGAAATGGCGAAGATGTCCTTCCAGTTCCCGGGTGATGACGTATTCATCAAGCTCAATCCAGGCACTGGCATCGTCCGTCTGTTCGGCTTTCACAACGCCATTAATATTTCGGTCCAGACGTTTCTCAAAGATCTGTTCAATATTCATTGCTGTGCTCTTTAACGAGGATTCAATGTCGCCGCAGGCCCGCTTTCGGGTACCAGCCTGAAGGCGCGATAATAATTTCGGGAATCAATGCCCGCCAATGGGGAGAGATCGTGTCCGCTATAGGTTCCTGGATAAAACATCAACAGAGGGGTAAAACCCATCACGTCCTGCAAGGCGCTCATCAGCTCATGGCCACGAACCAGCGGCCAGGCATTACCCATGCCTGTCAGGATGACAAATTCTTGATTCTGAAGATCGACTTTTTTTGCTATGTAATCCGCGATCTTTTTCTGATTCAACAAGCCAACGAGTTGTTTTTTCAGCGCTTCGGTACCGACTTTCACTTCCTGCTGACAGACGCGCTCAAATAGCCCACGTTCGGTGAGCATCTCGATAATGATCTGAAAGATGTTGAGGTGTGCGAACTTGTGGTCCTTTTCCAGATTACGGAGCAGATACTTGAGATGTTCACGTACCTGCAGCTCATTCTGAGCAGGATAATCAAAAATCCAGAACCCAATCTCATTACCTGAGCCGTTGTTTTTAAGAAAGCGCTCTTCGCTAATGCGGCTCTGAACCTGTGACAGGCGGTATTCAAGCACGGGATCGATCACCGTTGCCCCTCCAGAATAGAAACCAATTCCTGTTGCCCGAGGCGCTGCAAGGTCGCCTGAGTTTCTGGTAAAAGAAAGACGGACTGTAGATTACGTCGGCGTGGTGTATCCAGATAACCCGCTTCAGCCAAGGCTTTGATCAGGTTGTTACCCATTTTTTTGATGGATGAATCTGAGTAACCAGTGAGTACGGGCTGCTGGCGAAGATGGTTAGCCACAAACTCATCCCAGCTATCCATAGGCAGCTTTTCTTTAAACTGTCTACGCAGGTCGTTCACCACCTCAGCCAGGAAGTCTTTAACAACCGGTGAATGGAGTACCAGCGCGACAAACAGTAATTGCTGACGCTCGCGCTCGCTCCCTTCCGAAATAAGTGACCATGCCGCTTTATCAAGCGTATTCAGGCGTAGTTTTATCGTTGTGGCATAGCGCTTCGCCGTATTGGCAGAGGAAGCCTGGAGAATGTTATGGCCCACGATCTGCTCTTGCCAGGTCTGTTCATCGGGATTGGTAAGCATGAGCTCAGCGATGATTCGACTTTCCCTGCTCATCAGCGGCCCGCCTAGCAGGTCTCCAATCCATGCCTTGTCGTTTTTCATCGTCATATCTACCCTCTGAAGACTGCTATGCAGCTCGCAAAAAAACAAACGATGATTGTAATGGGGGAAGGGGCCGGATGCCATGAGAAATGGCAATTTGTGAGAGGGTAAGGCTTGAAGGATTATCATGAGCCCGAGCATTGATGCTTACCATCGCCTGAGTAGCCAGCTTGAAACCGCCGATTGGAGATTTAATACTCATTTTACTAGTATTATTCTTACGGTCAGCCTCAACATTCTGAGTCAGATGAGATTCAAGTTCCATAGAAAGACATGCTTAAGTTAAATGTTTGATTAAATATATTAAGATCCTGTCTTAATACTGCCTGATCACCTATAAAAAGGCGGTGCATACCGCCTAATATCATCAGTCAGATTTTATTTTTCCATTTTAATAACATTACCAAGTATGTTAGTTTCTGTAACGCCATCACTTAAGGTAAAGAAACCAAGTCTCTCCTCTTCATCAGATAAATTAAATGCAGCAATATGATGATAACGGGATTTAATTTTATCAGAATATAATCTGAAAGGTGATTGGCTCAATTCGATTTCTACTGATAAACCAGAAAAATCGAGCGCAAAACAACCTGAAAGTATCTTCTGATCTGAAGCAGGAAAACTTTCTTTATAAATGGCATTATATTTAGGTTGGAAATATCTAATTAACCCGGCCTCGGCTAAGCAAATTACTTCTTTTTGGGATAAAAGATTGTCTATTATGCTTTTGAGACGAATATTGTCTTCTTTACCGGTAATACTAGTTTTGTCTCGTCCATCGAAAGAAGTTAAAAGTATATAATCATCGTATACCAAATTAAAAATAGATACTTGGTCATCTGGATAGTCACTCATTGTTTCAGCAAGAATTTTCTGGAGTGTAGAATGACTTTTTAACCGGTCAATTGCATTTCTCTTTCCTTCAGCAAATGCTTGACCTACATATAAAACCTCGAAGTTACGATAAATATCATTTCCAGTATATAAAGCCAATACATCGCTCGGCCAATATCTCTCCCATAAGCCATCAGACTTGAGCGTCTGAATTTTTTTATGTGGGTAATCTGCTACATTCAAACTAACCTCATTATCTTCAAATTCAAATGGAAAAGTATATTCAGAAACTATTTCTTTACCTTTGATCCGACTAGACACTTTACCAGAAACAAGGCCATTGTGGATTATAGGTTGCTCGTTACAACATGTTGCTTTTGGCTTTTTACAGATGAGGTATATATGGCTATTGTCAGCAACTTCTTGGAGCTCATCATTCATCTTACCATCAGCATGCAGCTGATCAGGAGTGAACATCAGCCATCCTTTAGAAGTAATGCTCACTGAAAATTCAGATACAAATTTTCTTTTACCAACCATGATTTCCCCCAAAATTTATTCTAGGTATCAAGCTAATACTGCTTGATATGTAATGAAATAATCCCATACCTATTCTAATGACATATCTCCGAAAAATATTGAACTTTTGCAGTAGTTTATTTCTCCGCATATTAGTGCGGCGGCAACTATTTGTGTATTAATTTTTTGCCTTATCCTCCACCATGTCTTACTAATCACCCTGTACACAGTTTACTCATGGCTTGTCATAGAATGGCAGTTTAGCGACTTCACCACTACGCATTCAGTATTGCGCCAGAGGATTTTGAGCCGTTCTCGTGTAAGCTGAAACAGGCGGGAGTGACGGTTTGGAAAGATAATAAAAGCGAAGGGCAATCTTTCTATTTTCTTGACCCGGATGGCCACAAGCTTGAGCTACATGTGGGAGATTTAGCATCTCGACTGGCACAATGCCGTGAGAAGCCTTACTCTGGAATGCGTTTCGGATCTGGAAAATAATCACGCAACTTTTTGATCTTCCACGCAGTATTCAATTTTATGTCCCATTTTGGGGGCAAATCCTCAAAATAAAATCTCACAACCCATTAATTTTCAACAAATTAAACGAAAAGGCGAGTCCGGCCTTCGCACCAAATCCCCCAATCAGTCCACTAAAATATTTTTTTGTATCTGCATTTCATCATTTGAAAAGCTCCTGTTGAGGCGTCTGTTCTTCTGAATCCGACATGGCTAGCACACACGCTCCCCACTATCCACCCGCGCTTCATCCTCACACCACCTTTCAAACAGCCTGGCGAATCTGGCGCTTTGCCAGGTTTCTCCAACCTGGCTTAAGATAAAGCCAGTGACCACAATAGCGGAAATAAAGTAAAACAGTGAAAATGCGATAGCTGAATTTACAGCCCCGCTGGCCAGTAACGATTGTATTGTTGTCCACCAGGCGCAGGCAAAAATGACGATTGAAATTAGCCAGAAACCTCCACTAACGATGTGAAATTTTTTTATTTTTTCAGCATCTACAGAAAAATGATTTTCTTCACAACGATAAAAGGATGGGTTTTTAAGGAAACTCATTAATCGTACATCATATGAGCCGATATTTTTATCAGCGATAAACGCGATCAGCTGATGGGCGTGCCAGACAGGAAGAGTAATCCCGATCTGCTCATACAAAAACTTTATTTGTACCGTCTGATGCGTCCTCGAGAGTTTAGTGTCGGGTATTTCAGCGTTCGCTATCTCAGCGATTTTATTCAGCACCTCTATTTTTGTTTCAATAGGTACCTTTTCGAAGCGGATTTTTCGCTTTGCTGGCGGGCTGGACATCACTTTTCCCGCCCAGTCGATGATCTTTTTAGCCACATATAAAATCGCGGGTAGCAAAACCAGCTTTGCAATATCTATCTCGTTAATGGCTCCCATCGTTATTCCTTTATAAAATGAATACGTAATGAATTTACAACACTGAATTTATTTTATGTAGCCCTCATTATTATGAGGGCTTCGATATGGCTAATTCATGGGCTGGCTCCTGGTCTGATTTAATGCCAACCGCCCAATACGGCCCTGCCCGGAGGCCGTTATACTTAAAGACTGAAGCCAATCTCCACCGATGCCGCACTGCGTTCCCCCTCGCCATGGTAAACCGCTTCGATATTGTTACCATCGGGATCGAGTACAAAGGCCGCGTAGTAGCCCGGGTGATAAGTTCGCTCACCGGGCGCTCCGTTATCACTGCCGCCGTGTGCCAGCGCTGCCTGGTAAAAAGCATCCACCGTCTCACGATCCCTGGCCTGGAAAGCCAGATGATGGCGTCCTGTCGGCTTACCTGCGGAACCGGGGCTATTAATGGATGAAACAACAAGCTCATCAGCCCAAAAATAATCGTCGTAGGTATTCACGACAGGGATCTCAAGGACCGCCAGCACGGCTGTATAAAACGCTTTGCTGGCCTCGAAATCATTTACCACAAGCTGGATATGGTCGATAAGCCTGCCGCGATGTAATCGGTAAGTCTCCATGATGGTTTCCTCATTCAGTCGTATTAACAGGTATTTATCCGTTATCTAAAAAGAGCGTTGTACGGATTTGATGGATGAGTACAGATCCGGAGTGGCGATATAGAGCATGACATTAAAATCCTGTCTGTCACCGCAATCCTGATCCCTCAACCCCGTCCCCCAATCACTCCGATAAACTCTCTGACCTGCTTCTGCTTCCTGGCCGACAGCTCCTCCACCCTGCGCATCGCGGCTTCCAGCTCCGGTTCCGGCTCAACCGCCGTCAGCACAATACAGCCATCCATCACCCGCACCTCCACCCGGGTGCCGGTCGAAAACCCTGCCGCCGCCAGCCACTCGCCCTTCATGATCAGCGCCGGAACAAGACGACGATCTGGCAGACGTCTCACATAACTCACCGTCAACTGACGCTTATTTTTCGGCGACACTTCTGGATCAAACGAATCTACAATACAATCAGCATTAGTCATGGTTGCTATTCTCGCGAAATAGTAATTGTGATCAGCGGTGCGGGTGTGTTGGCGCACATTCGCACCGCGCTAAATAACACCTGTAAACCTAACCAGTAATAAAAATAAAGTCCAGACTTTAATCGGACATAATAAAAGCCTTTAACCGCGAATTAAGAATTAACAGAATGCGTGTTTCTATTAATTAGCATCTGTGGAAAATGACTTTCCTGATATTGCTGAAATAACCGCAAAGCAGATTCAAAAAATAAAAGCGAGATAATGCGCGCAACAGGATGCCCATGCCCAATTACGGGCACCCCATCTCTTTAGCCAGCGTACCCTTCCGGGACTTCAGGCGGCGGGCGATACCTGCCGGCAGGGCGGACCAGAACGAGAGCGCCGGATGAGTCCGCCGCTCAATCTCGTCCACCGTAACCTGATAATCACAAAAACTGGCGCTTTTGGGCGTCGCCTGATCCAGCAAAAACGCCGCGTATTCGCCTTTATCCGGACTGGAGCCGATAAACATAATCTTCCAGTAGCCGCTGGGGATCTCCACCTCGGGCGCGGCGGGCAGGGTGGCGATATGCCGTTCGAACAGCGGCCCGGTAACGGACCACACCGCCGCCACGTCGCGGCGCTCGGCGAGGGCGCGCTCCTTATCCTCCAGCCGCGCCCACGCCCCCTGATTCAGGTTGGAGGCCTGCGGGGTGATATTGGAAAGATAGTTTAATGCCTGCCAGTCTGCGCTGGCGCCGAGCCCGGCGAGCGGCGCCTGATGCCCGCGATCGACCGCCAATGCTGCGCTGGCCCCTTTGTATGCCGCGGGGGCAAGGGTATCCGCAGCGGGTAAATCCGGATCGCGCTTCCAGCTGCGCGAACGCCCGCTGGCCAGGCTGGCTTTGGTGATTTTATACGCCACCCAATTAGCGAATTTGCGCTGGCTGTTGTTATTGAGCGTATAGGCTTCGCGAACCAGCGTCTGCGCGCTTCCGCCGGTCGGGCAGCCCACTTCACAATGATCCTCGCCGGATGATGCGGCAGCGCACGCGACGGCAAAAAATAGCGACGGCAGAACGCTGAATACTCGGGATAGCTTCATATTATTGATGACGTCAAAGAAAAGATGAACCGATGCATAAAAGAACCCCCTGAATAACCAGAGCGGAATTCAGCTATGAATCGCAAAGATGAAGTGAGAGCGTAAAAAGAGTTAGCCGGTCGCAGCCGCGCGGAATATCACAAGATGATTTAACATCACGGCGGATGTTATTTTGTGACTCTGGAAATGATGTTGAATGAGGTGACCAGACTCTCAAGCCCGCTATTTTCAGCCGGGCTGAACGGGGAATATGTCCAGCGAAGCGTAAAGCGGTGCGGCATCCATGTCGTTGTCTGAAAAAATGTCGCGGCAGGGGAAAACACTTCTCTCTGCGAGGAGGATTACTCAGACTACGCGGATGACCGATTAAGGAGAGAAGGTATGAAAAAGGAACTCTTGAGAGGCGTGCTGGCACTGGCCGTACTTAGTCTCCCCGCGCTGGCGAAAACAGGCGTTTCATTCAGCCACAAAGACTGGGAAGTGGTATGCGATAACACGCTGACCTGCCGGGCGGCGGGATACAGCGCTGAAGAAGGAAGCGGAGGTTCGGTGCTGCTGACCCGGCAGGCCGGAGCGGGCACCGCCGTCTCGGGAGAGCTGATGCTGGCGGAGGTGACCGACAGCGACGTTCTGCCGGGCAAACTGACGCTGTGGATCAACGGCCAGCCGGCAGGCGATGTGAAGCCCGAAAAAGAGAGCTGGCCGCTGTCGGAGAAACAGGCCCGGGCGATCGTTAACGCCATCAAAGGCAGCGGGAAGGTCGAATTTACAGGCGGGGAGGCGCCGTTTGAGCTTTCCGGCGAAGGCGCTTACGCGGTACTGCTGAAAATGGACGATGTTCAGGGGCGAATCGGCACGCCGGGTGCGTTGACCAAAAAAGGCGACGGGCCGGAAAGCAGCGTCCGGGCGGCGATTCCCGCCCCGGTCATTCACCGGGTCATGCCTGAGAAGGCGCAGGAGAGAGCGTTAACCGCGCCTGAGCTGGCGGTGCTCAAGCCTAAGCTTCTGGCCACGCTAAATAATGATGATTGGTGCGATCGCCTCCAGCCTGAGGAGGGACAGGAGCCTGAAACCATCAGTCTGACGCCGCTGGATAACGCGCATTCCCTGATTTCGGCCTTGTGCTGGCGGGCGGCCTATAACGAGGGATATGGCTATTGGGTTGTGGATAGTAAACTTGAGGGCAATCCGACGCTTATCACGGTCTCCGGTTCTGAGTATGGTGACGGCGAGATTTTTATGAGCCAGAAAGGGCGAGGGCTCGGCGATTGCTGGGGGACGGCGAGCTGGCTCTGGGATGGCACAACGTTCCGCAAAAGCCGTGAAGCGACCACCGGGATGTGCCGCTATCTTCGCCTCGGCGGGACATGGGATCTTCCCACCTGGGTGACCGAGGTTAAACCGGCAAAGTGAAATCACGCGGCCAGAATCTCTCCCGGCACACACGGCGACAGAGAGGACAGGGAAGGATCTTAACGATCCTCCGCGTAGCGGGATCGCGATCGACAGCGCCAGTGGCGTCAGAAAACTGACGCCTTGTTCAAAATAACAGCGCGGCTAATGTATTGCTAACTCGAATTAGTTTATGATTAAGCCGTTCTGTTCGTTATGGAAAATGAGTTTATGGCCAAAACCGTTGAGCAAGTCGCCAGGGCGCTGGAAATCTCGATTACCACCGTGCGCCTGGTGCTGGGTGGCAAAGCTGAGCAGTATCGCATCAGCGCCAAAACGCAGCAGCGTATTAATGATTACATCGCCGAGAACGGGCTGGTCGTTAACCATATCGCCCGCAGCCTGAAGCTCAATAAAACCGAGACCTTAGGGCTGGTGATCCCGCGTTTATCCAACCTGTTTTTCTCCACCCTGGCGGAAAAGCTCGAAGCCTGCTGCCGTCAGGCGGGGTATCAGCTAATGATTGCCTGCACCTACAGCGACAGCGAGCATGAAAACAGTCTGGTTGAAGGACTGCTGGCGCGCAACGTTGACGGGCTCTTCGTGGTGCCCTCTACCCGGGAAACGCAGCTGCATCACCAGAAGGTAGCGCGCAAGCGGCCGCTGGTGCTGCTCGACCGCGATTTTGGCGAGAGCGACGTGTCGCTGGTGGTAAGCGATAACTACAACGGCAGCAAAAAGCTGGTGCAGGCGATGACCCAGGCGGTGGACGTCTCGCCGATTTTTTTTATCGCCGGGGATACCCAGCAGCCGTCGATCCAGCGTCGTCTGCAGGGCTACCTGAGCGAGCTGCCCGCCGGCAAGGAGTGGATATTGTCCGCCAGCCATAACCGTCAGGAAGAGGGCAAACAGCTGATGCTCGATTTTCTGCGTCAGCACCGCGAGCCGCCGAAGGCGTTTATCGCCTCCTCTCTGCCCATTCTGGAAGGGACGCTGAGCGCGCTGCGGGAAACCTACGGCTTTATTCCGTCGGATATTCCCATCGGCACCTTCGATGAACATCAGATGCTGGGATTTCTGCCGAACGCGGTGTGGTCGATGCGCCAGGATGAGGACGCCTGGGCGCAGCACGCGTTTCATCTGATGCAGCAGAAGCTGCAGGGGGAAAATGCCGATGTGAAGATCACCGTGCCGATGACCCTGATTCACCGCCCGCTGTCGGTGGAGAAGCAGCGGAGCCAGTAAATGACACGGCTTGTGTGAACATGTCAATCCCCGGCTGCGCTATGCTGGCCGGGGCTACAGATACCGCATCCTGCGCGCGCTGGCAGCCCGGATAAGGCGCGGGCGCCGCAATCCGGGAACCCTTAACGATCCCTCATCAAGTCAATCGCTGAACAAACCGCGCCGCCAGCCCGGCGTCCAGCTCCGGTGGCAGGCCGCTGATCCCGACGCCGCCAATGGCCAGCCCGTCGACGATCACCGGCTCGCCGCCCGGCATCGCCAGCAGCTGCGGGTCGTTAAATACCGCCAGCTGCAGGGCGCCGGCGCTGACCTCTTGCGCCAGCGTTGCCGTCGGACGGCGAAAGCGCAGGGCGCTCCAGGCCTTGCGCTGCGCCAGCTGGCGCGGTAGCGGCGGGCAGCGAGCGTGCGCGCCAAAGGCGATGAGCTCGCCCTCCGGCCCGACAACCGCCACCGCCAGCCCCCGGGTTCGCGCATCGCTTTCCGTCTCCTGTAAAAACCGCGCGACCTGCTGGCACACAACACTATCGTTCAGACGGATCTTGGGACAGAGCGCGTCATTGTCCGGCATCGGCGATATACCCCCGTAAGCGCAGATAGAGGTCATCCAGCTCGCCTTTCTGCGCCGCCGTCAGCGCCACAAACGGCTCGCGGGTGGGGCCGGTATCGACGCTCTCTTTCGCGGCAAGATACTTCGCCGACTGGAACACGCCGCGCGCGACCAGCTGCTCCACCACCTCGTTGATCTGCTGCTGCAGGCGCTGCGCCCGGGCGATGTCGCCCTGTTGAAAAGCGCTGCGCAGGGCGAGAAACAACTCCGGCTGCAGGTTAACCGTGGTGCCAACCGTGGCCGTCGCGCCCGCCGCGAGGCTGGAAAGGAAGATCTCATCGAAACCGTTAAAAAAGACTTTCTCCGGGTAGCGGGCGATCATCCGTTCCAGCGAATAGAGGTTATGCGAAGTATGCTTCACCCCCAGAACCTGCTCATCGCCGAGCAGCGCGTCGGCGCTCTGGGCATCCAGCTCGACGCCGGTAAACTGCGGAATGTTATACAAAATCACCGGAATCGAAATGGCGTCCAGCACTCGACGGTAGTAGGCGATAATCTCCTCGCGGCTATATTTGTAGTAGTAGGGCGGCACCAGCGACACCGCGCTGGCGCCGTCCTGCTCGGCGTGCTTCGCCAGCTCGACGGCATCCCGGGTGCGCGGCGTCCCGACGTGGGCGATCACCGGCACGCGACCGCCCGCCGACTGCACCAGCGTTGCCAGTACCTGCCGGCGCTCATCGAAACGCAGCAACGGCCCCTCCCCGGAGGAGCCGCAGCAGTAAAAGCCCTCAACCCCGCGCGCCAGCTGGGCGCGGGCGAGAGCGTCCAGCGCCGAGTAGTTCACCGACTCATCGGCGTGCATCGGCGTCACCACGGCGGAGATAATGCCGCGAAAAACCTGCCATTTATCGCTTACCATGCGGTCCAGCCTCCATCCACCACCACGTTGGAACCGGTCATATAGACCGAGGCGTCGGAGAGCAAAAACACCACCGCGCCGTTGTACTCGTGGGCTTTCGCCATCCGCCCGATGGGGATACGGCTGGTGTAGTTTTTCTGGAAGCGCGGGTCCTGATCGCTGCGCTCGACGCCGGAGAGGGTCAGAGTATTGACGCGAATGCCGTCGCGCCCCCAGTAGGTGGCGCAGTAGCGGGTAAAGTTATACAGCCCGGACTTTGCCGCCGAATAGGCCACCGGTTTGACGAACGGAATGCCGGTGTCCTCTTTTTTGTAGCTATAGATATCCTGCACAGGGGAGACCACGCCGTAGATCGAACCGACGTTGATGATCGAGCCGCCTTTGCCGGCCTGTTTCATGCGCTTGCCGACCTGCTGGGTCATCAGGAAGGTGCCGACCAGGTTCACTTCCACCACCTCGCGGAACACCTCTTCCGGAAACTCTTCAAACGGGCCGGAGACTTCCGGCGGCGCGCTGGGCTGGGTGTCGACGCCCGCGTTGTTGACCAGGCCATCCGGGACGCCCCACTTCGCTTCAATGCTATCCAGCACCCGGTTAATGCTGGTTTTATCGGTAATATTCACTTCCGCGCACAGCAGGCGGTCGGAGTCCTTAATCGCCCCCAGCACGCGGTCGACGCGCGCGGCATCGACGCGGGTGGCCAGCGCCGCCACCTTCGCGCCGCGGTCGTGTAACGTCTTCACATACTGCGCCCCCAGCTGTCCCAGGCCGCCGGTCACGATGATGACCTTGTCTTTAACCGAGAATAACGTGTCTTCCATTGTCCTTTCCCCTCACTGCGTGGTTAGATTTTGTGGGTTGCGAGGTAATCACGATCGAGAATAATGCCGTGGCCCGGCCTTTCGCTCGGCACGTAGTAGCCGTCCACCTCTTCGCCCGCTTCGGCGATGATGCGCAGATCTTTCCAGCGCCCGCCGTCGGTCATCTCGGCGTATGAGATATTCGGCACCGTTGCCAGCAGGCTGGCGCTGAGCTCCATGACAAAATGCGGCGTCATTGGCAGGTTGTGCGCGCGGGCGACGGCGGCGATATCCAGATAGCCGGTGATCCCGCCGACGCGGCCGAGATCCGCCTGGATGTAATCCGCGCTGCCGCTCTCGATGTACTGCGTAAACTGGTTTAAGTTATAGACGTTTTCTCCCAGCGCGATAGGCGTGGCGCTGCGTTCGCGCAGCCGCAGATGGCCGGCGATATCGTCGGAGGGCAGCGGCTCCTCAATCCACAGCAGGTTGAGCGGTTCGAACAGCTTGAACGCGCGCAGCGCCTGCGGGAAGTTCCAGCCCTGGTTGGCGTCCACCGCCAGCGGGAAGCCCGGCACTGCTTCCTGAATCTTACGCAGCCGCTCCACGTCCTCCTCCAGCGTCGGTTTGCCCACTTTCACTTTCGCCGCCAGGTAGCCGGTGCTTTTCCAGCGTTTGACCTGGTCAATCACTTCCTCAATGGACAGATGCAGGTTGATGCCGCTGCCGTACAGCGGAACGCGATCGCGTACGCGGCCAAGAATGTCGATAATCGGCGCATTGAGGGTTTTACCTAACAGATCCCAGTAGGCAATATCCAGCGCCGCCAGGGCATGGGTGGTGACGCCCGCGCCGCCGACGTCGTGTACGTGTTTATACGAGCGATGCCACAGGCCGCGCGGGGAGAGCGGCTGGCCAATAACGTCCGGGATAATCTCGGCAATCAGCGCGGAGATGGTTTTCCCGCACCAGCCGGAAGTGTGGCTAAAGCCGGTGCCGACGTGGCCGTTAGAACCGTAGACGTCAACAATCGCCACTTCGATATCGGTGACGTGGTGAATCTGATCCCCCCACGGGCCTTCCGGCAGCGGAACGCGGGCGGTCATCAGTTCGATATTTTCAATCACGGGCATTTTTGTGCTGTTCATCTGATTCCTTCCTTTATGGGTTCAGCGGGGGCCGCCCCTGCGGCCCGGGCGGTTAATGTTTGGAGGCCGGGGATTCATGCCCCTTCAGGGCGATTGCCGGGCTGGCGTCATGTTCTCGATCGTTCTCGTCGCCCACCGCATGGCCGAAGACTTCCGGCAGCAGGAAGATGGAGGCGAGGAAGGCGCAGAACGGCGCGATAGCGATAATCATCGAGGCGACCGGTACGCCGACCGCTTCAAACAGGGCCGGGAAGACCAGGGTGGTAACGAAGGCGGTGACCTTGACGATGGTGTAGCCGATGCCGGAGGCCACCCCGCGATAGCGCGGTTTTGCCACCAGCGAGATCACCGTCATGCCGCTTTCGGAATCCCAGTAGTGGCCCCACAGCATTAGCGCCGCGCCGAAGATGATAAATGCGAAGCTGCTGCTGTAGACGCCCCACGCCGATATCGAAATACCGATGGTGACCAGCAGGAAGCCGTATTTGCTCAGTCCCTTATGCCCGAGCTTCGGCAACAGCAGCGGGCCGACAAATGCCGAGAGCGCGGCGATACAGTTCACCGCCAGCAGGGCGAGGTTATTCTGGATCTGCCCGGAAATCCCGATGGTGACGAGGATCAGCGGCAGGAAGAAGGAGAAGGCGTAGTTTTCAAACGACTGCACGGCGCAGGAGAACCAGCCGAACAGGGTGGTGCGGCGGGTAAACGGACGGCGGAACAGATCGTGCAGCGTCTCTTTGAGCGTCGGGTCGGCGATAGTGACGTTTTCATTGGGCAGAATGTCGTCCAGCAGACGGCCATCCTGTTCGCCGTAATATTCACGGGAGGCTTTTTTCGCTTCGATAAAGCGGCCGCGTTCGACGAACCACGCTGGCGTCTCCGGCAGCTCCCGACGCATAAACAGCAGCAGGCAGGCCGGGATCGCCGGGACCGCCAGCACGATGCGCCAGATCATATCCGGGTGAACATCAAGCGCCACCAGCGTGGTGACCAGCAGAATGGCGGCGATAATCCCCAGCGCGAACATAAACTGCCAGCGGTTAGCCATCACTTCGCGCTTGCCCTTCGGCATCACCTCCATGATGTAGGTAAAGCCGTTAGCCACGTCCGCGCCCACCGGGATCCCGGCGAGGCAGCGAATAATCGCCAGCCAGTACATATTGGGCGCCAGGCCCTGAAGAACGGCGAAGATCGCGAACAGGATCATCGACCAGAGGAAAATTTTACGCCGTCCGAGCTTATCGGTCAGCCAGCCGCCGAGCAGCGCGCCGACCACCGCGCCGAGCTGGGTGCCGGCGGCGGTAAAACCAAGCAGCCAGCTGCTGGGCTCATAAATATCTTTCAGGGCGAATAAAATAAACGCCATGGAATAAATATCCCATGACTCAATTAATAATGCGGTGATCATTAGCCATCCCGCTTTGGTGCAGCCAGGGGCCTCCTGCAGATCGAGCCGTTTCTTTGCCTTCTGGATAATAAATTCAATATGTTGCTGCTGATACATATAATCCTCTCTTATCCGGGCAGGCGGAGAGCCCGCCCGGACAGATGCGCGTTGATCCGCTCTTTATGGGCGATAAAGAGACGAATGAAGCGGATGTTTGCCAGGATCGCTAACAACGTAAAAATTACATAAGCGAATCAGTTGTTATTTCATTAATAAATGCGCATCGCCTGCGATAAAGACTTTCATATTTTGCGTCAGCGCCTGGGCAATAAAGGCGTTCAGCACTTCGGATAATACCTCCTCCTCTACATAAGCCAGACTGAGATGGTTGCTCTGGTGGCCCGCCATTAAATCGTCGCGCGAAACCCCGTCGAGAACGGCGTTGAGTAACGGCCACTCGTAGTTGGTCGCCCGGCGGCGGCGTTCGAATTCGTCATGCGGTAGTTCGACGGCGGTGCCGGTGCCGATATGCAGGATCACCTGGGTGCCTTCGTAATGCGCTCGCGCCCAGATAAAGCGTCCGGCTTTGCCCTGACCGGCGATGGTCGAGCCGCCGTAGGGGAAGAACATCGCCGGCTGGCGATAGCCGGTGGCCCCGGCGATCCCGCCTTTCAGATGGGCGAACGGCACCGCGCCGGAGATCTCCAAATCCCAGTAGAACGTGCCGTTGTATTCGCTACCCCAGCGGATATCGTGAAGGGTGGTTTCGCTCGCCATGCCCAGCGCACCGAGCAGCTTCGCCAGCATCACCTGCGGGATGGCGCTGCCCATATCCACCTCGTTGATGCAGGGGATCGGCGCGTCCGGACAGACGATCTCGCCATTTTCATCCGGGATCGGGAAACGTTCCGCGTTACCGATGGCGCCTTCGGCAAAATCCGAGGCGGCGCAGCTGTCTTTGAGCCCCTGCTGATACTGCACGCCCACCGCCGTCAGGCCGAAGCGCTTCACGAAGCGCGCCATGGCGATCATCATCGCGCACTGTTCCAGCACCTGCTCCCGGGTCAGATCCTTCGCGCCGTCGGTGCCGAACCGGAAGCGCATGCCGCGGGTCTCATACCAGTCGAGACAGGCTTCGCGCAGGGCGATCGGCACCT
This sequence comes from Klebsiella sp. CB_Kp196, assembly GCF_040061575.1. Taxonomy (NCBI): domain Bacteria; kingdom Pseudomonadati; phylum Pseudomonadota; class Gammaproteobacteria; order Enterobacterales; family Enterobacteriaceae; genus Klebsiella; species Klebsiella sp. CB_Kp196. The sequence continues at coordinate 8,139 of NZ_JBEAFH010000052.1, read as the reverse complement.
TGTTCATTTCAACCAGAAGCGCCGATTGCGACAGCGACTCCACCGGCATCCCTACGTCGATCATCGCTTTTTGCGGGAACACGCCGTTGATCATCCCCATACAGAAGGTATCGAACAGCCCGACAATGGCCTTGTGTTTGAGGATCGACTGCCCAACCTTCACGCCAATCTGCCCGGCTTCGCTGGCCAGCAGCGGCGCGCTGGGTGCAACCGGATGCAGATAGCCGAGCTTATGGCTGAGATGGCCGTCGCGCAGCCAGGTGTCTAAGCCACGAATAAACGCCTCGTCGGCGAAGGTTTCCGACCAAAGCCGCGAGTAGCTGCGCTCCAGGCTGGTGAGGCAGCCTGCCATACAGAGCATGCCGACGAGGCCCGGCCAGGTACCGTCAAAATTGGCGAGCAGCAAAATAGGGCCGCGATGATGTACCAGCGAAGGAGCAAGGTGATGGGAGTATTGCCAGGCGGTCAGCAGGACAATAACCGGCGCATCCGGATCGATCCCGGCGAACAGCTCGCTACCCTCTTTCTGGCTGCTGATAAACCCGTGACCGCGCTGCTCGTTGACCGGATGGGCGCGGCGCAGGCGATAGCCTAATGTTTCCAGCGCCGTTTCCAGACGCTGTTCAAACAGCTTCTGCGTGGGCCAGCAGGTGACGTTAGCCGGTTCGCGGAGATCCGCATTGGTCACCATCAACACTTCGCCTGGCTGCGGGGTAATAAGCCCGGCTTCCGCGGGTAACGTTAAATTCAGCATGTGAATTTCTCCTGTAGGGGATAGGTCGCTTGGTTATCGTTGAGCGTGCTGCGCCGGGGTAAGCGCGGCATCAATCGTTCTGTTGCTGGCTAATTTCTTTGGCTAACTCGAATTAGCAAATTAGGATAAAAAAAAGACAGGAACAAACTCTTTACCGGGGATTTGTGATGGCTATCAATGTGCAATTATTAACTTATTAATATTTAACTCTTTATTTTAAACGGTGGGTCGAGGTGACAGGGAACGCTTGCTGAGGCGGCATAAAGGCGGGCAGAAAAGCGGACGGGAAGCGCAGCGGGGACGGTAAATCAGCGTTAAATATATAATTAATTGAATTTATTAAATTATTTACGTTATTTCGTGAACGATTTGTCTCGCGGCGCTGGCGCAGGTGTTAAAATTTAACCGATCCTGGTCACACTCTTTTAGCATTTACGTTGTGAATCTCCGTATCTTGTTATAATTAGCTAATTCGAGTTAGCTTGCGGGCGATTTTCCCTCGCGACCGCGGTTAGCCAGGCGCTGCCCGACTTAACAATAATGATTCAGGACAGAGGATTTAATGATGACTATGCTTACCTCGCCCGCCATGACCCCTGCAAAAAATGAACAAACATCGCAACAAACGCATGAAAGAAGAAAGCTGCTCACCGTGCTGGGCTCCGGTCTTTCCGGCACAACGATTGAGTTCTATGACTTTTTTATCTACGGCACCGCCGCCGCGCTGGTGTTTCCGTCGCTGTTTTTTCCTAACCTCTCGCCGCTGATGGCGCTGCTGGTGTCCTTCCTGACGCTGTCGATTACCTTCGTCAGCCGGCCCATCGGGGCCATCGTATTTGGCCACTATGGCGATAAGATCGGCCGCAAAAAATCGCTGGTTCTGTCGCTGATGATTATGGGTATTTCGACTTTTTTCATAGGCTTAATCCCCAGCTACGACACCATAGGCAACGCCGCGCCGCTGATACTTATCTTTTTGCGCCTCTGCCAGGGCTTTGCCATCGGCGGCGAATGGGGTGGGGCGACGACGCTGATCACCGAGTATGCGCCGCGCCATCGCCGGGGCTTTTTCGGCACTTTTGTTCAGTTGGGCAACGTGCTTGGCCTGTTTATCGCCACCGGCGTTTTTGCGCTGGTGGTGATGCTGCCGGAGGATGACCTGATGTCCTGGGGCTGGCGCGTGCCTTTCCTGTTAAGCATCGCGCTGTTGTTTGTCGGGATGTTTATCCGCTCAAGGATCGAAGAGACGCCGGTGTTCCAGGAGAATCAGAAACAGCAGCAGAACGCGCCGAAAGCGGCGGAGCAGAAGTTTCCCATTCTCACCGTACTCAAGCATCACCGTAAAGCGGTGTTCCTGGCGATGGGCATGCGCATGGGGGAGATTGTTCTGGGCTGGCTGACGGTGGCGTTCTTTATGTCCTATGTGACAAGGGAACTCAACTTCACTCGCGAAACGGCGCTGAACGGGCTGCTGCTGGCCAGCTTTGTCGGCATTTTTACCTTTCCGTTCTTCGGCTGGCTTTCCGATAAAATTGGCCGCCGACCGGTCTATCTGGCCGGCGCCGCCATCACGCTGATCTTTGCCTTTCCGCTGTTCTGGATGATCGACTCCGGCTCGGTGAAGATGTTTATGTTCGCCACCACCTTCTGCTATTCCGTGGGGCTGGGGATGATGTTCAGCGTTCAGCCAGCCTTCTTTTCGGAGCTTTTTGACACCAGCGTGCGCTACACCGGCGTGTCGCTCGGCTTCCAGCTGGCGAACATCGTCGGCGGCTTAACGCCGATGATTGGTACCTTGCTGCTGGTGTGGTCCGGCGGCGCATCGTGGCCCATCTCGCTGTTTCTCGCCTGCATGGCGCTGATTACCATCCTGTGCGTCTGCGTGACGCGGGAAAGCTATAACGATGAGCTTAATGAGGTGAAGAAGTAGCCGGGGAGGGTTGCCCCGCCATGACCGGCGGGGCGGGCGTATCAGAACAGATTAAATTTATATTCGATAATCACTTCCGAAGAGAGCGAGTTGGCCCGGCTGTAATGGCCGTCGGTAAGCACCGGCGTTTTGCCATTCATCTTATAGGACCAGCCCGGCCCGAACATCGCCCAGACGGTGAGATTTTTCAGTCTTGGGTGCGTCGGCACCCAGCGGCTGAAGGCGTTAATTTCCCCGGTACGGACGTGGTTGCCGCGGTAGTTAAACTGGGCGATGTTGCCGGCGAGACCGATCGCCAGCTCCGGCGTCAGGTTATAGTCCGACATATTAGAGAGAACCAGCTCACCGTCGCGCATATAGTCGTTGCCGGCATAGGCCATTGAGATAAAGGTCCCGCGCGAGTTTTTACTCATATGGCGCGGGTAGAAGCCCACTTCATTGGCCTTGTTCGCATCGGTATAGCCCAGACCCCACTTGGTGCTCCAGTTGTCCGCCTGCCACTTCACATCCATGGCGATGTGCCAGGCGTCGTCGTCAAAGTCACGCTTATTCGCTGGCATCGCTTTATACTCGTCCAGCGCGTGAGTGGTGTAGACCTGAGTACCGATGTTCAGCGCTTTTATCGGCTTAATATTGGTAAACAGAATATGGCGGCGCAGATAGTTATCGCTTTCACCATAGCCGTACTGCATGTTCAGGTGCTCGCTTTGCCACAGAATATCGCCGCTGGCGATATGGTTAATGTACTGTCCGCTGTTGGTCTGGAAGCGTTTCTTATCCGGCGAGTTACGATCCATCGCGCTTTCGATGTACGCGCCGCGCAGCGTGAAGGGGCCGTAGTTCACCGCGCCGGTCCAGCCCAAATAGGTGGTCGGGGAGAGGCGGGTGGAGTTGGAGATGACGCCAAAGTTTTTCATCGTCTGCCAGCCCCAGCGGGCGTTCAGATGAGTGTCCGCCAGGCGATACTGTAGCTTGATGTTGCGTTGACCAAATTTAGAAAAGCCTTCAGCGTTGCTCTTTTTATTCCCGCTGCCGTTGTTATACAGCACGCCGCGGGAGTTAAAGTAATCGCTGGCGCCGAGCTTGACCGCTCCGTAGTAAGTGGCATCAAAGCCAATAATATCGGCAAAATAGCCGGACTGATAATCGACGGCGACGCCCTGACCCCAGGCATTATGGACTTTCTTTGGCTCGGTCTCTTCTTCCTTAAGATATTTCCAGTAGTTTTTAAACGATAAATTCATATGGGACTGGCTGAATAACGGATCGTCGAGCACGGTATCGATATAATCGTGCTCCTTCAGGCTGTTAGTGGTCGAAGCTGACCAGGCGCTGGCGGGAATAGCCAGCAGCATAATGGCGACTGTTGTAGTATTGATTTTCATAATAAACCCCAGAGTAGGGACGCAGCGATCCAGGCGAGGTGTTTTCGCCTGAAGTCTGACGTAATAAATAATTAAGCGTGGGTATTATTTTTTATCGAGAGCCTGTTTTCCGGCTTCAACATATTTCATGGTGCCAATTTCTGGAACGGTATATTTGCCGTCTTTATAAACAATTTTAACCACCGCGGCATTGGCAAGCGGCTTGTTTTTCGCGTTATCGTTGGTTAAATCGGAAATCATAATCTGCATTGCGGTACCGGATGAAATTGCCAGCACGTTTTTATCGCCCCGGGCCTGCGCGTTTTCAACGATAGTATGCAGCGCTGCCTGGGTACGGGTTTTTACCTGCTGATAGTTTTCCGCCATACCCTTTGGGTCGGCCGCTGCCAGCGCGTTCTGGTTGGTATCGACGGCCAGGGTGCCCGCTTTCATTTGGCTGAACAGCGCAGCGCCGTCTTTAAGCCCCAGCTGTCTGGCGCCGGCGTCGGCCATATCTTTGTTATAGCCGCCTTCGAAACCGCCGAAGAAGGCTTCTCGCAGGCCGCTGAGTTCAGTAAGTTTGTAATCACTTACTCCGGCTTGCTTAAGGATCACCTGCATGGTTTCACGCTGACGTCCGGCATCGCTGGAATAGAAGCTATCAAACGGAATACCTTTAAGCCCCTCGCCGAGATAACGAGCGACGCGAATGCCGTCTTCGGTAAGCGGTGAGTCCGCCCAACCCTGCACGCGGTCAAACGTATTCAGCAGCGTTTTGCCATGGCGGGCGAAATAGATATTCACGCCGTCATCGTTTTTAACTTCCGCCGCAGAGCAGGTTGCCGCACCTGCCGCCATCATTAATGCTATTAGCCACTTCTTCATATAACGCTCCACCTGAATGGTCTTTTTATAAGCAAAAAAAAACCTACGTCAGATATTCGACGCGAAGCATAAATAAGATTATGTTCGCTCGAACGTCTATAACGTAGGTTTCGCCTGTTCTAAACAGTAACAATCCAACAAGGGCGACGTTAGCACTAATTATGAGAAAAGACATCCTCTATTTATTATGAATGTCAATAAATGTGATCGTCTTCATGGAGGTAATTTTGTCGATTGAGTTGTATCTTAAGTTTAATTTTCAGATTAATTGGCAGTTTTCGGCTTAAATAATTTTAGAGGATTGATCTCCGTCACAGAATAATGATGTCCGGGCTGGACTCTTTTACGCTCTGGCGTTATTTTCGCAGCACTCTGGGATTGTTACTGACCACAGGCAAAACCTAAGACCCCTGTCCGCCAATTTGGCGTGCGGCAGGAGTCTTAGGTTTTTTTTTGCGCCTAAGAAATACCTCTGCTACCCAACAAGGAGTGATGATGAGAACGAAAATCCTGACTGCCGCCATTCTGGCGTTATCTGCCACTGGCGTACAGGCTGCTGAAAAACCGCTGAAAATACTGCTGGTTAACGATGATGGCTGCCAGTCTGTGGGAACCACTTCGCTGCAGGAAAAACTGGCGGCCAAAGGGTATGACGTCTGGATGGTGGCGCCGGCAACGAATCAGAGCGGTATCGGGTCGGCAATTACTTTTAAGACGGGTAAAGTTTTTGATGTCAAAAAAGCCGCTGACAAACGCTACTGCTTCCCGGGAACTCCTGCCGATGCGCTGGATTTTGGCCTGTGGGGCGTGCTGAAAGACGCGCCGCCGGATCTGGTGATTTCGGGCGTCAACGATGGTCCCAATACCGGTATGGCGCAGGTTAACTCCGGCACCGTGAGCGCCGTGGCCCGCGCCGTACGCTACGGTTTCCCGGCGATTGCCGCCAGCATTGGCTACCGCTTCACGGAAGAAGAGATGAAGAACAAATGGCCGAGCACGCATAAGTACTGGCCTGATTCGGTGGATTATGTCGTCTCGTTGGTGGATAAACTTAACGCCGCGCATAAACCGGGAAGCCCGATTATGCCGCAGGGGGCCGGGTTAAGCATTAACTATCCGCCGCTGCCGTCGGCTGAAATTAAGGGCGTTCATTATATTGAGAATGAACAATTCCCTGTGCCGCAGATTGGTTATGAACTTCTGGCGGACGGTACCGCCAAACAGACGATGAATCCGGAGGCGATGAAACCGGCGGAAGGGGATAATGACTCGGGCTGGCTCAACAAAGGATATATTACTTACACCCTGTTTGATGGTTCATGGAACGCGCCGCACTACCAGGCGCAGTTTGAGGCGCTGCTCGGTAAATGATGCTGTAGCGATAGTAAAGAAGAAGGCGCGGGCTCCGCGCCTTCTTTATATGAACCGATGATGAAGCGCTATTCGTCGAAGAACCAGTAGCCCTGGTTAATCAGGCGGGTCAGATCGGCGATAAAAGCCGGATTGCGCAGCGCGGCCTCGCCTAGCTCCTCTTTACCCAGCAGGGTATAGCGGCACAGCGCGTCCAGAGCCGCGGGATCGGTTGGCTCCAGCTGTTCGCTATTCACAAAGAAGCTGTCGCCGATGTGCAGTACACGCAGGCCGCTCAGGCGAGTCAGCATTTCACCGCCCGCCAGCGCGTCGACAATCTCCTCTTCTTCAAAAGGCGGTTCAGCGGGCGCAATATCCAGCTCGTGGCGCGGCGTGGTGGCAAAACGCCCAAACCAGCGGCGGAAATCTTCCGGCTGGCTAATCATCTCGATCATCATGCCGCGCAGGCGTTCCAGTTCATACTCTTCTACCCGTCCCGGATGTTCGCGGCAGGTCAAATCCGGATCGCTGTAGTGCTCGCCGCCGAGATCGTTTTCCAGCGCATAATCGGCAAAGCTGCTGATCAAATCGCGGCCGTTTGGTCCACGGAAGCCGACGGAGTAGTTCAGCGCCGTTTCGTGAGTGATTCCGTCGTGCGGGAATCCGGGCGGAATGTACAGAATATCGCCAGGTTGCAGATCTTCATCAATGATCGGCGGGAACGGGTCAACGTGCAGCAGCGCCGGATGCGGGCAGAACTGACGCATCGGTAGCTTATCGCCCACGCGCCAGCGGCGGCTGCCCATGCCCTGAATAATAAAGACGTCGTACTGGTCGATATGCGGGCCTACGCCGCCGCCCGGTACGGAAAAGGAGATCATCAGATCGTCTAAACGCCAGTCCGGCAGCACGCGGAAGGGGCGCACCAGTTCAGCGGCGGGCATATGCCAGTGGTTTACCGCCTGAGCCAGTAGCGACCAGCCGGTTTCGCCCAGGCCATCAAAATGTTCAAACGGCCCGTTGCTGGCCTGCCATTGACCGTTCTTGAGGCTCACCAGTCGACTATCGACTTCCGGTTCCATGGCCAGCCCGGCCAGCTCATCCGGCGTAATCGGATCGACGAAATTCGCGAAAGCCTTCTTTAATACGACCGGCTGCTTTTGCCAGTACTTTTCTAAAAACTCGGGCCAGTTAATGTTGAGTTGATAAGCCATAGGTTCATACCAATAAGAAGAAACGGGCCTGATTATAGAAATATGCACCCTCAAGCCGCTTTGTCATGGGTCAAAGCTGGTGCTTAATTCATCATCTGAAGTCACGACGCGGTAAGAGTGGGGGAAACGTAAAGCGGATAACGTTGATTTTCGCAAAATGTCGCTTTTGCCTGAATTCGCTGCAGCCCGCGTGGCATCTGGCTTTCCCCCATTTTTTCTGGCGTGGAGGGAGCGTGAGAAGTTTAAATTATGAGCGTTTGATAAGTTTTTTGTATTTTAAGGGTTGCTATATCCCGGCAGCTCCCTATAATGCGCTCCCACTGACACGGCAGATGTGAATCACTTCACAAACAACCGGGTCGGTTGAAGAGAAAAAAACCTGAAATAACGGGTTGACTCTGAAAGAGGAAAGCGTAATATACGCCACCTCGCAACGGTGAGCGAAAGCCGCGTTGCACTGCTCTTTAACAATTTATCAGACAATCTGTGTGGGCACTCAAAGTGACATGGATTCTTAACGTCCTCGGACGAAAAATGAATACCAAGTCTCTGAGTGAACATACGTAATTCATTACGAAGTTTAATTCACGAGCATCAAACTTAAATTGAAGAGTTTGATCATGGCTCAGATTGAACGCTGGC
>NZ_JBEAFH010000037.1:0-135855 GCF_040061575.1 Klebsiella sp. CB_Kp196 | reverse complement strand
TAGCGCGGACATCTGAATTGAGCCACAGGCGGACATTACTATTGAGCCATTACAAACCTAAGTGCGCATAATGTATATTATGTTAAATGAGATTAAAGAAGCCGAGTCTGCCACAATGCGCCCCCATAACCTTACCTTACCCCGCGCTAAGCCGGGATATTCAAATGCTAAAGAACTAACGCCATCGTGTCATCCACCTGCCGCCGCAACGCCTGGGCGCGCCTTCCGTCACGCGCAGCTCTCACTCATACCGCGCAGACTCAGGAGTCTGACCCGGTGTGCCTGTTCGATGGCATCGCTCCCTGCTGCTCTTTGGGCAATAATGAGCGAGGCGAGATGCCAAAGGCTTTGCGGAAGGCGTGGCTGAAATGAGAGAAATCAGAGAAGCCGAAATCCAGCGCCGCCTGGGACACGCTACTGACTCGTCCGCGTTCGAGGGCCTCTCGGCTTGCTCGCAGCCTCTCCTGCCAAATCACGGCCATCGGCGTTTTTTTGTGGCGGGCGAAAGCACGCGTGACGGTGCGAATGGAAACATGGTGCGCCCGAGCCAGGCTCTCAATGTTCAAATCTGGATCGACAAGCTGCCGCCGAATGTAAATCATCATCCTGGCGTACAGATCGCGCTCAGCACTCACGTTATCCAGATCCTGCAATTCCAGACTCAGCACCAGCAGATCCAGCATCGTCTGGGAGAAACGGCCAGAAATATCTGGGTTGTCCAGACACGCGGGCATCGCTGTCGCCTGACGCAGCATTTCACGCAGTGGAATCACGCCGGGCCGACTGTCGTCCAGTACCATAGCGGTGAGCGTTTCAATCCTCGGCAAACGACAACTCAGCAGATGCCGCGGGATCCGCACCAGGTGGTTATCGCCCCCACCAAGGCTGAAACTGAACGTCTGCGCGGCGTCGTATAACACAAGACTATCCGCCGCCAGCGCCGCCTTGCGCCCTCCCTGTTCAAGCTGGCCGTACCCGCCTTGCATATAGCCCAGCCACAGATCGTCGTCTGGCCCCTGCCTCAGATAACGTGCGGTGCGTTCCCAGCGGTGCAACGGCGCGGACAACGAACAGATATCCACCATCCCCACCCCGCGTACCGCAAGCCGGGCGTCAAAGTCGACCCCAGCCATGGGCACGCTGGCGGCCGGAATGCAGTGACGCAACACTACGTCGTTCCAATACTCGAAGCGGCGCGACTCGGCAACGCCAATGGTCGAATAGTGGGAGCAGACCGCAGACGGCATGATGCTATTCATAATTGCTCACCTCGCACCTTAATTCCCGCATCAATAACAGACACGGGTTCACAGACAGCAACTATCGTGCCAGCACTCAGATGTCCCTCCAGCCCTCACTCGCATCCGCGCTAAGGCAGTGGAAATATCGCTGACGCTCCGTCGATGCGCCAGGCGTCCCACGTCGCGAATGGCGTCGAAAAAGCGAGAACCGCACTCAAGGTGTGCACATCTGCGCTATGACGGAGCATCATGCTATGGGCCTTTTCAGCCTGCCCGCCCGTTGTCCCTGCCAGCCAAACGACTGTCCTTATGAAACAAGTACGCAGCAAATTTCTCCCTAATATCTGTAACCGTAAGGTCTTCCGGCCACGTTGGTACCGGGAAATAAACAAGAGATATCAGACATGAGGGTAACGTTATGACTGTTAGTGGCACCACATCTCGTATCAGCCTGGTCGCCTGCACACTCTGGCTGGCGACGATCCCGGCCCATGCGGTCGATCTCAACTCACAGGATCTCATTCCGGCTCCTGCCGGTACCGATGCCATTCTGGCGTATTTCACCTACGCCACGCGAGACAGCTTTACCCCCACAGGTGGCGACGAAATTAAGCAAGGCACCGGGCTGGACTCCTTCGTCAGCATCTTTCGTTACGTCCACTATATGGATGTGGGGGGCTTCACGGTCGCGCCGCAGGTGCTGATGCCCTACGGACGTCTTTATAACGGCTCCCTGGGCGGTATCCGCCTCGATTCCGCCAGCGGCCTGGGCGACCCCATTCTGGCCGCCCCGGTCTGGTTGGTGAACAACCCCAGCACCACCTTCGCCCTCGTGCCCTACCTGTACGTCCCTGCCGGTTCCTACGATGCCGGGCGCACGCTCAACGTCGGTGAGAACCGCTGGAAGTTCGATCTGCAGCTTGGCGGCGTGCAGCAGCTTGGTAACGGTTTTGCCACGCAGCTGTCCGCTGATGCGATGTGGTATGGCGACAACGACGATGCCACGGGCATCGGCACCGGTCGCCTCAAACAAGACAACACCTATCAATTTCAGGGCTGGGTAAGCTGGACGCCGCCCGCAGACACCTCCTGGACCGTCTCCGCCGGTTACGCCAAATTGTGGGGCGGTAAACAGTAGATCGACGGCGTCGAAAACGGACAAGCGACGCGTTCGGATCAGGTAAGGCTGGAATTGTCGAAATTCATCACCCCCACGGTGCAAGTGCAGGGCTTGCTCCAACGCGACATCAACGTCGATGGCGGTTTTAAGGAAGATCTCCACACCACCCTGCGCGTGATGAAACTGTTCTGATTGAACAGAGACCTGTGCACCCCCTTCCACTCACATGTTACGGAGAAATCCACCATGAGCGAACAGCAGCAAAAGCCGTCTCTCTATGAACGTCTCGGCGGATATGACGCCGTCTACGCCTTCGCAGGCGAAGTGTTGAAGACCTGTATGAAGCATCCCGACATCGGCCATATCTGGGCGCACGTGTCCGAGTCTTCATTTCAGAAAGAGCATATCAACTTCGTTGATTTCTTGTGCAAGCACTGGGGTGGCAACACCGTCTATCGGGGACGAGATATGGTGACCGCGCACCGCGGCATGGGGCTGACCGAGGTGCACTGGCAAGCCGTATTCGAGTCTATCGACGAGTGTTACGAAAACTTCAATGTACCGCAGGATATTCGTGAAGAGGTCACCGCTTTCCTGACTCAATTCAAGCCCGCGGTCATCGGCAGTCCTTCGTATCGCGACGTGGTGCTCTCACACCCGGACATGGACGTGACCAAAGGCATGAAAAGTGTCGGTATCCACTGGCCTAAAGCCGATAAGCCGACTTAACACCTTACGGACACCCGCAGGCTGCGCGGGTGTCCATTTCAGCCAAACGACTGACCCGGATAACCAAGTCAGGATGGCATTCCGGGCTTATGTTCAAGACAGGCGCATGAGCAAACACAGAAAAAGGAAACAACATGGCTATTCAACGTCCCACTGCCGAACAACTCCAGGAGCTTGCCGGTCGGCTGCATATCAGCCTGACGCCGGCGCAGGCCGAGGAATATCTGGCGGTGATGCAGGCTAACTTCGACGCCTACGATCTGATCGACTCCCTTCCCGACGATATCCCGGAGGTCCGCTATCCGCGCACCGCCGGCTATCGTCCGACTGGCGAGGAAAATCCGCTCAATGCCTGGTATTACAAAACGGAGGTAAAAGGTGCAGCGACTGGCGCGCTGGCCGGGCGGACCATCGCCCTGAAAGACAATGTCTCGCTCGCCGGCGTACCGATGATGAACGGCGCCTCCACGCTCGAAGGTTTCGTCCCATCCTACGACGCGACCGTGGCCACCCGCCTGCTGGATGCCGGGGCGACGATTCTCGGCAAAGCCACCTGCGAGCACTTCTGCCTCTCCGGCGGCAGCCACACTTCCGACCCGGCCCCGGTGCACAATCCCCATCGTCATGGCTATTCCTCCGGCGGTTCGTCCTCAGGAAGCGCCGCACTGGTGGCGGCTGGCGAAGTGGACATGGCGATAGGCTGCGATCAGGGCGGTTCCATCCGTATCCCTTCCGCCTTCTGTGGTACCTACGGCATGAAACCGACCCACGGTCTGGTGCCTTACACGGGCATCATGCCGATTGAGGCGACCATCGACCACGCCGGTCCCATCACCGCCAACGTGCGCGACAACGCGCTGATGCTGGAAACCATCGCCGGAAGTGACGGGCTTGACCCGCGTCAGTACGCGCCCGTTGTAGAGAGCTATACCGCCGCCCTCGGAAAAGGTGTGCGCGGCCTGAAAATCGGCATTCTGACCGAGGGATTCCAGTTGTCGAATATGGACCCGCAGGTAGAAACGAAGGTGCGGGACGCCATCGCCCGCCTGCAAGCGCTGGGCGCCATCGTTAGCGAAATTTCCGTGCCGGAACACAAGCTGGCGGGCGCGCTTTGGTCGCCTATCGGCTGCGAAGGTCTGACCGCCCAGATGATGCACGGCAATGGCATGGGTTTTAACTGGGAAGGCCAGTACGACGTCAGCCTGCTGGACAAACACGCGCAATGGCGCAACAGCGCGGATGCCCTCTCCCCGTCGCTCAAAGTCTGCATGTTCGTCGGCCAGTATGGGCTGGAGCGCTATAACGGTCGCTACTACGCCAGAGCGCAGAATATCGCGCGTCGGGCCCGCGCCGGCTACGACCGGGCCCTGAGCGATTTCGACCTGCTGGTGATGCCTACCGTGCCTGTCCTCGCTCAGCCGATACCAGACCCGGACTGCTCCATCACCGAATACATCTCGCGCGCTTTCGAAATGATCGGTAACACCGCTGCGCAGGACATCACCGGTCACCCGGCCATGTCTATCCCCTGTGGCATGGTCGACGGACTCCCGGTGGGCATGATGCTGGTAGGACGTCATTACGCTGAAAACACGCTCTATCAGGCCGCCGCCGCTTTCGAAGCCTGCGGTGACTGGCGGACGTTTTAACCTTAACTCTCGGGAAGCCTAAAATGAGCCATAAACACGACCACGACCATACCCAACCCCCCGTTGATATCGAGCTACGCGTCCGCGCACTGGAATCCCTGCTGCAGGAAAAAGGCCTGATCGACCCGGCTGCGCTGGATGAGCTGATTGACACCTACGAGCACAAAGTCGGCCCCCGAAATGGCGCACAGGTTGTCGCCAGAGCGTGGAGCGACCCGGAATACAAACGTCGACTGATGGAAAACGCCACTGCCGCTATTGCTGAACTGGGTTTCTCCGGAATACAGGGCGAAGACATGCTGGTCGTGGAGAACACGCCGGACGTGCACAACGTCACCGTTTGTACGCTGTGTTCCTGCTACCCCTGGCCGGTGCTGGGTCTGCCGCCGGTGTGGTACAAATCAGCGCCCTATCGTTCGCGTATCGTCATCGACCCGCGCGGCGTTCTCGCCGAGTTCGGGTTACACATACCAGAAAACAAAGAGATTCGCGTCTGGGATAGCAGCGCCGAGCTGCGCTATCTGGTCCTGCCAGAACGTCCGGCAGGCACGGAAGGCTGGAGCGAAGCGCAGTTGAGCGAACTCATTACGCGCGATTCGATGATTGGCACCGGTGTGGTTAGCGCACCATAACGAAAGGAGAAAACCATGAACGGGATACATGATCTGGGGGGGATGCACGGCCTTGGCCCGATCCCTACCGAGGAAAACGAGCCCTATTTCCATCATGAGTGGGAACGCCGGGTATTTCCTCTGTTCGCCTCGTTGTTCGTCGGCGGACACTTTAACGTCGATGAATTTCGCCACGCCATCGAACGTATGGAGCCGACCGAATATTTGCAGTCGAGCTACTACGAGCACTGGCTGCATGCATTCGAAACGCTGCTGCTGGCAAAGGGGGCGATCACCGTTGAAGAACTGTGGGGTGGCGCGAAGCCTTCCCCCTGCAAGCCTGGCACACCTGTGCTGACGCAGGAGATGGTGTCGATGGTTGTCAGCACCGGCGGGTCTGCTCGGGTCAGTCACGATGTTGCGCCCCGCTTCCGGGTGGGCGATTGGGTACGAACGAAAAATTTCAACCCGACCACCCATACCCGCCTGCCACGCTACGCACGCGATAAAGTCGGTCGTATAGAGATCGCTCACGGTGTGTTTATCACGCCAGATACTGCGGCGCACGGGCTGGGAGAACATCCCCAGCATGTTTACAGCGTCAGCTTCACCGCACAGGCGCTGTGGGGAGAGCCGCGCCCTGACAAAGTGTTCATCGATCTGTGGGACGACTATCTGGAGGAAGCATGAATACGGTAGCACAACACGATTACGCCGCCCTCGGGTTACCGCGCGATGAGGAAGGACCGGTGTTTGATAAGCCCTGGCAGGCAAAAGCGTTCTCCCTGATAGTCCATCTCCACCGGGCCGGGCTGTTCCCGTGGGCAGAATGGGTACAGACATTCAGTAAAGAGATCAAAGCGGCGCCGGCGCAACCGGGTGAAAGCGCGAATGATGCCTACTATCGTCAGTGGACGGCGGCGATGGAAAACATGATGACGGCACTCAACCTGACGGTGCCGGATGAAATCAGCCGACGGACGCAGGAGTGGCGCCAGGCGTACCTCAACACGCCCCACGGCCAGCCGATTGTACTGGCGAACGCCAGTTGCCCGCCGGCACATAGCCATCATCACCTTTCGCCGGGCGTGCCGGTCACGGTGAGTCCGGCACTCGCTACCAACAGCAAAATCGATAATGGAGTTACACCATGAGTGATATCACCCTTAATGCCCACACCCCGGCTGCCCCCATTCCTGTCGCGAAACTGCTGCCCTGGGCGCTGTTCACCGCCCTGCTGGCGCTGCTGGCCATTTATTTCGTTGGCGCAGAGCAAGGCGCAACGTCGATGTTTTCCGGCACGCAGGTGCATGAATTCTTCCACGACGCACGTCATCTGCTGGGCTTTCCCTGCCACTGAGGAGGCGGAAATGATTGGCAAACTGTTATTTAAAGGGATGATGGCCGGCGTTCTGGCCGGGATGGTGGCATTTGCCTTTGCACACCATTTCGGCGAGCCGCAGGTCGATCGCGCGATTGGGCTGGAAAAAAGCATGTCAGCTCACGCTCACCATCACGGCGCGTCAGCAGACGGCGAAGAAGAAGAGGTGTTTAGCCGACAGACCCAGTCCGGGATCGGCCTGATGACCGGCATGGCGCTGTTTGGCGCCGCGCTGGGCGGCGGTCTGGCGTTGGCGTGGGCCTTTAGCTACCAGCGCTTTGGGCCATCGGACCCGCGTGTGCTGGCGTTGTGCCTGGCGCTGGCCGGCTTCCTGGCAATGAGCCTGATGCCAGGTCTGAAATACCCGCCCAATCCGCCCGCAGTCGGCAACCCGGAGACCATCGGCTATCGTACCGGGCTCTATTTCGTCATGATGTTGCTTTCTATCGGCATCGTCATCGCGGCCGCGTGGTTATCACATCAGCTCACGCCGCGCCTCGGCAGAGGGAATGCGATGATGTGGGCAACGCTGTTCGCCGTGGCGCTGATGCTCGTGGTTTGTGCCCTGATGCCGACAGTGAACGAAGTCTCCGACCACTTCCCGGCGGACCTGCTATGGCGTTTCCGCATAAGTTCCTTCGGCACGCATCTGGTGCTCTGGGGCGTCATCGGCGTGGCTTTCGGTGCTTTAGCCGAACGCACGCCGACGACACGCGAACATCGCCCGGCCTTCCGGCGCGGTTAACAACATGAGAGCGTCGCTAACGCTGATTTGTCAGGGAGAAACGGCAGCCTCCAGAGGTTCACACTTTCCCTGTGATGACCCTCTGGAGGCGCGGGAGTGGCAACGGGCGCGCCAGCTACAAAGCAGTGTCGCCCGTTATCACCGCGTCTGGTTCGCCCCGGACGCCGCCGCCAGGCAAACCGCCGCCGCGCTCTCTTTACAGGGTACGCCAGTGACGGAACTGGCGGAACCCGACTACGGCATCTGGGCCGGTCGGCCAGTGCGTGAGGTGATGATGCAAGACGCCGAAGCGTTCCAGGCCTGGCTGGAGGGTGCCGCTCCCCCGGGCGGAGAGTCACGTGCTCAACTGCTGGCGCGCTGTGGCAGCTGGCTGGCTAAACACGTCGATATTCGAGGTCGCCACTGTGCCATTGCGCCTGCCGCCGCAATCCGCGCCACGATCGTCGACGTTCTCGGCGCCCCGCTTCACTCATTTGCGCGTATCGACATCCACCCGCTGAGCATCATCGAATTGCGCAGCGACGGACGGCGCTGGAATTTGTGTTTATTGAAGGGCCACATAAATAGTGAATAGACCACGTTCAGCCAGCGGACGGACGTCTGTCACATTTTTAACCCTTCCATAAATCAGGTCCGACACTACCCCTGGTGGCATTCATATACGCTTTCATCATGGGGATGATATTGAACCAGTGGTTTCAGGTTTACGCGAACCACCATTGAGCTGAAGTACCAGCCAGTAATATGGTTACCTGTGGCTGGAGCAGGCCATTATTTGGTCGATAAGCCAGCGGCCTGCCTGGCCTGGCGGATTATCCACACGATACACTGCTGACATCAACATACTGACCCCACCCTGAGGTTCTTCCTCAATGGCCAGACGTACGAGGCGACCACTATCCAGATCGGTCTGCACGGTGTGGAGAGGCATTCCTCCCCAGCCCAGTCCATTAAGCAGGAATGCGCGCTTGGCAAACAGGTCAGCGAGTTTCCATGTTTTGGGAGACATTACGCCAAAATCGCGCCCTTTTGAATGTTCAGAACGATCGGTCAGTACCAGCTGAACATGCTTTGCGAGTTCACTCTGCGGGATTGGGCCTGGATACGCTGCCAGTGGGTGCTCTGCCGCAGCTACCATTGCAAAAGGAATATTCACCAAAGGTTCAGTGATGATTCCGGGGGGCGTCAATGGCAGAAAACCAACAATACCCACCGTGGCTCGTCTATCCAGAACGGGCTGGAAAGTAGCGCCAAGAGCTTCTACGTACACATGAAGCGGTACTGCCGGGAACTGTTGACGAAACTCTTTAGCGACTCCCGCAAGGGCATCAATGGGAAAAAAGACATCCACAACCACAGCCAGTTCGGGTTCCAGTCCGGCCGCCATGCCTTTTGCCTGCGATTTCATGGCATCCACAATAGAAACGGCTTTTCGCGCGCTGACAAGCAATGCCGAGCCTGCAGGTGTCAGCAATGGATAGCGCCCTGAGCGATCGAATAAGGTGACACCTAATTGCAGTTCCAGCCCACGCACAAGCTCACTGGCTGCTGACTGAGCCCGGCCAAGACGACGGGCAGCGGCCGAGAAGCTCCCTTCATCTACAGCAGCAACAAATGTTCGAAGCTGGTCGAGCGATATTCCGTCAAGCATAAACCCTCACCAATGTATCTGAATTCAAGATGGTATCCATAAGATTATAACGGCTGTTCAGATGCATTCGTAGGTGCAATTATGGTGGCGGCACTATTTTTTACGTTGACCACAGTCCACTCACCGGAGATTTAATATGACTACTATTCTGCATATCGACTCGAGCATCCTGGGTAGCAACTCTGTCAGCCGCAGCCTGACTGCTGAAATCGTCGCTAAAGAAGTGAAATTAAACCCTGGAGCCACACTTCTGCGACGCGATCTTGTTGCAGATGAATTACAGCATTTGAGCCCTGCCCATCTGGCTGTGTTTCAGGGAAATACACCGACTTCAGAATCGTTAGCGAACGACATCGCTCTGGGCAGCACCTACATCGATGAGTTGTTCTCAGCGGATATCATTATTATTGGCGTTCCGATGTACAACTTTTCGCTTCCGAGCCAACTCAAGGCATGGCTGGATCGTGTACTTGTCGCGGGGAGGACATTCCACTACACCGCGAATGGTCCGGAAGGTCTGCTTCCAGCAGGTAAAAAAGTGTATATCGCTTCAACTCGCGGTGGCGTTTACAGCGGTACCAGCCCTGTCGCCCATCTTGACCATCAGGAAACGTTGCTTACCGCTGCGCTTAATTTCATCGGACTCTCTGACATCACCATTTTTCGTGCGGAAGGTCTTGCTCTGGGAGATGACGCCAGAGCAACGGCACTTGCCAGGGCGAAGAACGAGGTTGAAACAACGGTTATCTGACCCATGACCGGGGTTACGTTGAAAAACCGGCACAAGGAGTTAAATGTGGAAATAGGCATAAACAGTTTCGCTTCACTTTTACCTGAAAGGAACAACGGACGCATACCTAATCCGGCAGAACGTCTTGCGGCATTACTGGAGGAAATCACTCTTGCCGACGAGGCTGGTATAGATGTGTTCGGTGTCGGTGAACATCATCGTACTGATTTCGCCGATTCGTCACCTGCAGTCATTCTTGCGGCCGCCGCCGCACGAACGAAAAAAATCAGACTAACCAGTGCGGTATCGGTTCTCAGTACGGTTGATCCGGTGAGGTTGTTTCAGGACTTCTCCACCCTGGATCTGCTCTCGCAGGGCCGTGCCGAAATCACCGTTGGTCGTGGTTCTTTTGCAGAAGCTTATTCGCTATTTGGTCACTCCAGGGATGACTATGACGCTCTATTTACAGAGAAGCTTGGACTTTTGCAGCAACTTGTCAGGGAAACACACATCACATGGTCAGGCCGTTACCGTCCAGCGCTTACGGGCCAGGGCGTCTATCCCCGGCCAATGCAGAATCCGCTGCCGGTTTGGGTAGGTGTTGGCGGAACACCGCACTCCTTCATCCGGGCCGGAGCTGCGGGTCTGCCGCTGATGGTGGCGATTATCGGGGGCAGACCCGATCGTTTCCGGCCATTAATCGACCTCTACCTGCAGGCCGGTATTCGTGCCGGCTACCATCGCGAACAGCTTAGGGTGGGGCTACATGTTACCGGCTTTGTGGCTGACTCCGCGAAAGCAGCAAAAGACGCGTTTTATCCAGGCTGGCTGCATGCTTTCACACAAGTGGGCAAAGAGCGCGGTTGGGGGCCAGTGACGCGTGAGCAATTTGATGCCTCCTGTAGCCCTGACGGTGCATACCTCGTTGGCGATCCGCCAACCGTGATAGCCAAAGCACAGGCAATATCGACATCACTGGGCGGTATTGACCGGCTGTCATTTCAGATGAGTGCTGCCACTGCAGGATCTGAGGCAATGGGTCATTCAATCAAACTTATCGGACACGAAGTGGCTGCGGCCCTTCGTGAAAAAAAGCACACAGCCAGAATTGTATATTGAAGGAAAATCTATCATGACCGATTCTCTTGAGAGCCAGGGCGTGAATCGCGCCATTGCCTACCGTACGAAGGGCCATCGATTAGGCCCCATTACGCGATTACTGAGCCCGGATGATCTGGGAGATGATATCAAGCCGTTCGTTTTTCTTGATTTGTTTGAGTTCTTCCCACCGTATAACCGCGGTTTTATACCTCATTCACATTCAGGTATTGCAACCCTTACGGCCTTCTTTGAAGGTGGTATGACTTACGGGGATACCACAGGAAAACAAGGTTCCATGTCTGATGGTTCTGTGGAGTGGATGCGAGCAGGTAGTGGGGTCTGGCATGCGGGTGAGCCCTTACCGGGGAAAGTCATGCGAGGTTTTCAGCTCTGGGTGGCTTTACCGCCTGAACTGGAACTGGCATCGGCAGAAAGCCTTTATTTCGAAGCTGAAGCTATTATGCACGATGGCCCAGCCCGTATTTTACTGGGACAGTACAATGGCAGGACCAGTCCAGTCCCTTCACCAGCATCAATGACTTATCTGCACGTGCGGCTTTCAGATGGTCAGAAGTGGACTTATCAGCCGCAGGCAGATCATGATATCGCATGGCTGGCAACTAACGCCGGGCAACTGGAGATCGGAAATACCCTGCTCGAACGTGAGCTGGCAATTTTCGCAGAAGGTCATGGGGCTATCAGCATCACGGCTCATGAAGCGGCCGAATTTGTGATCGGATCAGCGGTCAAACACCCTTACCCTCTCATCCGGGAGGCTTCCTCTGTCCATACAAACGCGGCTTCGCTGGCAGAAGGAGAACGAACTATCGCCTCTATTCGCAACAGCCCGTCATTCAGTGCGCTTACATCGCGCTGATAACTCTCATCGATATTCAAAGAAAAATCATGACACGCCGTAGTCATACTCATAAAACTGTCGCCATCACTGGCGGCAGTCCCGCCTGAAAATGTCGTATTTCTGCGGCATGGCATTCACGAAGGTAATATCTCAACCGTGGCCGCTCTGGCGCGAGCTCCCGTCATTGCGGAAACATAGCTGCTGCCGGAATATTTTATCTGGTAGGCCCGATCGATTTTACTTTCAAGAGCCGGGTCCGCGGGTTTTACGAACCGCACGTCGAATTCCTGCCCGATAGCCACTATCTTACCCGCCCGTTGAGACAGTGCTGCCTGATACCATTTAGAACGGGTACCGCTATAGGCACGGACGAAAAGTCGGTTATCCACCGTCACTTCCCAAATCCATGTTGGCGTGCCGGTGGTATTCATATCGGGACGGTACGGCGCGATTTTCAGGTCGTCCGCCGCATCTATTTTTGCTAAAAGCTCGCGGTTCCAGAGCATAAACCTTTCCTCTTTTCTATACGTTATTTCGTATATTATAAAGTTGGTAACACTGCGTCGGAGAATATCGAACAGTGTTATGATTTATTTATTAAGGTATTTATTAAAAAATGCCGTGATGTTATCAAACGGAATCTTATCCATGCGGTCATATAAATCAACATGGGTGGCATCTTTCACAATCAGAAGCTCTTTAGGCTGATTTGCCGCTTCATATGCCGTTTTAGAGAAATAAAGCGAATGCGCTTTTTCACCATGAACAAACAGGATTGGGCGCGGAGAGATTTCCTTAATATACGTCATCAGCGGGAAATTCATAAAGGACATCGGCGTTGTCACGGACCATGAGTTTCCGGAGTTGACGGCACGTGGATGATATCCGCGTTTGGTCATATAGTAGTCCGCGTATTCCACGAGGAACTGCGCTTCGCCGCCCTTCAGTTTATTGTAAGCTGGCTGATAGGCCGGTTGACCGTTTGCCGCATCGTCCCAGCGCTGAAGGCTCATCTTCTCAAGCGCCTGCTCGCGTTGCGCCGGCGTTACGCTGTCATTGTAGCCCTTTGACATCACGCGGCTCATATCATACATGGTGCTGGCAACAACCGCTTTTACGCGTTTATCCACGGCAACAGCGTTCAGCGCGATCCCCCCCATACCACAGATACCGATGACGCCGATACGTTCACGGTCCACATAAGATTGCAGCCCAATAAAATCAACGGCTGCCATAAAGTCTTCGGTATTAATATCGGGTGACGCGATATTGCGCGGTTCCCCACTGCTTTCGCCGGTATAAGACGGATCAAATGCCAGCGTCACAAATCCGCGCTCGGCTAAGGTTTGCGCATAAAGACCTGAGGCCTGCTCTTTTACCGCGCCAAAGGGCCCGGAAATAACCAGTGCCGCAAGCTTCTTGTTTCCGCGATCTTTAGGAAGATACACATCTGCGGCCAGCGTAATGCCGTAACGGTTTTTAAAAGTTACTTTTTGATGATCCACTTTGTCGCTCCTTGGGAAGGTTTTATCCCACGTCTGAACCAGGCGTACTGAAGAATCTGCTGTGCCTGCTGCCGGCTGGGCGACCGCAGATTCTGTTGAAATCATGGCCAGCGCTCCGGCAAGGAGTGCGCCATTAAAAAAGCGGGTTGAAGTTTTTAGCGTCATGATAGTCATACCTTCATTCAAATTGGATGCGGATTGGGTTGTAGTCAGCGCCTCATTTCGGTATGGCTATTTTGGATGTCGCTAATGAAATCTGTTATTAAAATACTCTGTATTATTTGCCTGATCCTATTAACATGATGCCAAAGCGTATATTTCACTTTTCATAACGGGGAAGTTGACGACGTCGCACAGATTTAACAAATATGAGGCGTGACGGAATGATTTCAGACAAATCGGTTGAGAGACGACTCGGCAAGCTCTCCCGGGATATTGCTCAGCGCACGCCCGGTACCGGTGATTTTCCCACCGCGGTTGAAGGGCTGGAACTCTTCCGGCGCAACGAACCCGCCCCTCCGGTGAGCTGCCTGGTTCCTCCGAGTATCGTTCTGGTGGCTGATGGCGCGAAGATCATGTGGGTTGGCGGTGAAGCTTATGAATATAATACGGAAAAATTCCTGATCACGTCTCTCGACTTGCCAGCCAGTTCGGAAGTGTTACAGGCATCGCCATCACGGCCCTGCGTCGGCGTCGCCTATAAACTTGACCAGCGCGTACTGATGGAATTAATTGCCCAGGGATGCCTGCCGCCAGTCAAAAAACGAGATGCGGGAACGGGGGTCGGTATAGGAACCATGACTGATGTTTTACTGGAGCCTTTCTGCCGCCTGCTTTCACTGCTGGACGAACCCGAAGCCATTCCCGTTCTCGGCCCGCTGATTCAGAGGGAGATACATTACCGGCTGTTGATGAGCGATCGGTCCGATCGTCTCAGACAGATTGCGGCAGTCGACGGCCATGGCTACCGTATCGGTAAAGCTATCGACTGGTTAAAGACCAATATTGCTTCGCCTCTGCGTGTCGAAGAGCTGGCAAGTCGCGTGCAAATGAGCACGCCCTCCTTCCACCACCATTTCAGACAGCTTGCGGGAATGAGTCCGCTCCGCTATCAGAAATGGCTGCGTCTCAATGAAGCAAGGCGACTGATGCTGAATGAGCATTACGATGTCACCACAGCGGCCTATGCTGTCGGCTACGAAAGCTTATCCCATTTCAGCCGGGAATATACGCGGATGTTTGGGGAGTCACCCAAGAGGGATATTACTGTGCTGAGAGAGTCTGCCGGTAAGAATTAATGGTACCGATTTTCATCGTTAATCCCGGGGTGAAAGTGAGTCGTCGTTTTTATCACTCCGTAGCGGCTATCAGAAAGTCGATCAGGGTTTTCACTCTTTTGGTTTTACCGGCGTTTTTCGGGTAATAGAGATAAACTGGCGGATAGGTTTTCCAGTAGCTCTCCATCACGGGTATAAACTGCTCTCGATCGGGCTGTAACCGCCAGATGGGTTCGAACAAGCGCCCTATCCCCAGCCCGTGGCGAATACCGTCTGCCATAACGTCAATATCGTTGCTGATTAACTGTCCGGGCATTTCTAAGGTCAATGGTTCTCCGCGATCGTTAAGGATCAGCGGAAGAATGCGGTTGTTGGTGATGAAACGATAGCCAATCAGCCGGTGATGGCTGAGATCGGCTGGCGCCTCAGGCATTCCATATTCGGCGAGATAGGCTGAAGACGCATATAACCCTTCACGAAACGGTTTCATCAACGGGCGTGCCACCACCCCGCCTTCAAGGATATCCCCAAAACGAATCCCCAGGTCAAAACGCTCCTCGATAATATTCACGGTACCGTCGTAGACCGAAATTTCCAGCTTTATACCGGGATATTGCCGACAGAATGCCGCCATTGCGGGTTTAAGAATGAGCAGGTAGGCAAAGCGCGAGAGCGTAATCCTCACCGCGCCGGAGGGCTCCCTATTCTGGTCACGGATGCTTTCCAGCGATTTCTCCAGCGAATCCACCGCGGCGGCGGTTTGCTCCAGCAGCTGTTGCCCGGTTTCCGTTAGCTCAATGCGCCGGGTCGTGCGCACAAAAAGCGGATGGCCAATATGCTCCTCCAGCAGCTTGAGCGCATTGCTGACGGAAGGCGGCGTAATTTCAAGTTTCCTGGCGGCTGCCGAAATATTGCCTTCGCGCGCAATGCTCTGAAAGATACGTATCTGATTATAAAGGGCGTTATTCATAGCATTTTCCTTAGCAAACCTCGGCTGATTATTAAGTACAGGCTAAATATGCTTAAGTCAATGCCCGCCTAATCTTCTGCGAATGAGGCGCTTATACTTTTTTCTCTTTCCACTGAAAACTGAGTACAGGAGACGATGATGCGAATTTTATGTCTGGATATGCCCAACCCTGGCGCAACGCCGGAAAAATATGCGCCACACCTTACCGCTGAGGCCCTGCACGCCTGGGGGCTGTATAAATCCGGCTTTATCCGCGACATCTATTTCCGTCAGGACAGGCCCGGCGTCGCCATTTTCCTCGAATGTGACACCGTGGAAGAAGCCAGTAACGTGATGGCTGAATTCCCGCTGGCAAAGGCGGGCTTATTAACGTTTGAGTGCATTCCTCTCGGATCCTTTATTAGCTGGGAAAGTCTCTTCTCCGCAGAATTTAAAAATCAAAAATGAAGGAAAGGTGATGACCGACGAACGCCTTAATACAGAGCGGATGGCGTGAGCATGGCGCGGGTGCATGCGCGCCACCAGCCAGCGTAAGGCGGCAGAAAGCATTGCATTCTTATCCACGCCTTTGGCCGCAAGCAGCGCTTCGGCCTTTTTAAGGTGCTGATTATTAGCTTCTGTCTAAAAGTGATTGAGCCTTTACTGCTCTAAAAAATAATCCTGCATCCCTATACTGAGTTAATCTTTATCAACGGACTTAACTGATTGAAATGAAAAATATCCTTATCGTATCCGGGCATCCCGATGTTAACCATTCCGTCGCCAACGCGACCATCCTTGACGAGGTGGCGACCGCCCTGCCCGACGCTGAAATTCGTCGTCTGGACTGGCTTTATCCAGACGGCAAAATCAACATCGGCGCGGAGCAGAAAAGTCTGCTGAAGGCGGATGTCATCGTCTGGCAGTTTCCCTTTTCCTGGTATGGCCTCCCGGGGCTGATGAAACAGTGGCTGGATGAGGTTTTTGTTCACGACTTCGCGCACGGTTCGGCGGCGAAACTGGGCGGTAAAAAGCTGCTCCTCTCCTTCACAACGGGTGCGCCGCAGGCAATGTATACCTCTGACGGCTTCTTTGGTCACACCATTGAGGAGTACCTTATCCCGTTCGAGACCACGGCAAGGCTGTGCCGGCTTGACCTGCTGACGCCGGTATATACCTGCGGTATCAGCTACGCCGATCGGGATGCCGATAAAATTGCCCAGCAAAAGACGCTCGCCAGGGAGCACGCTTCCAGGCTGATCGCGCAGCTTAACGCCCTTCCTGAATAAACCCACGAGGGAAATGAAGATGCAGTATACCCGACTCGGCAAAAGTGACTTACTGGTCTCCCGCATCTGCATGGGGTGTATGGGATTTGGCGATCCGTCTACGGGCCAGCATCGCTGGACGCTGAATGAAACGGAAAGCCGGAACATCATTCGCTACGGTCTTGAAAAAGGTATCAATTTTTACGATACCGCCATCGCCTATCAGAACGGCTCGAGCGAGCGGTACGTTGGCCGGGCGCTGCGAGATATGGCAAAACGCGATGAGATCGTCCTTGCTACCAAGTTTCTGCCGCGTACGCCAGCGCAAATTGCGCAGGGTATGCGCGGAAAACAGGCGATTACCCGTTCGCTTGACCAGAGCCTGCAGAATCTTGGTATGGACTATATAGACCTCTACATCTACCACCTCTGGGACTATAACACTCCCGCGATCGAGGTCCTTGAAGCACTGCATGCCGCCGTCACCGCCGGCAAGGTACGGGCCATTGGCATTTCAAACTGCTATGCATGGCAGCTGGCGAAGATGAATGCGCTTGCCGAACGCGAAGGGCTCACGCCCTTTGTTTCCGTGCAAAGCCACTACAACCTGATTATGCGCGAAGATGAACGCGAACTCTTGGGGCTGTGCGCTGAAGACGGCATCGCAGTGACGCCCTATAGCGCACTGGCAAGCGGCCGTCTTTCCCGTAAGGAAGGCCACACGCGGCGGGCCGCTGAGGATGACTATGCCCGCGGGAAATATGACCGCACGGCGGAACAGGACAGCGTCATTATCGAGCGGGTCGCTGAGCTTGCCGAACGGCATCAGGTGCCCATGACGGAAATCTCACTCGCCTGGCTGCTTAATAAGGTCACCGCCCCGGTCGTAGGCGCGACCCAAAAAAGGCATGTCGACGGCGCGGTTAACGCCGTGAATTTTCAATTGAGCGCGGAGGAAATCGGGTATCTGGAAGAGTCCTATCAGCTGCATTTTCTGACAGGGATTATGGCGCAAAACACACCGCAGACCAAAGACTCCAGGCAGGTATGCACGCGATAGATGCCGCGAATCTGATACGCTGAAAACCGAATGACAGTTCCAGGGGATTTCCATCAGGCTATCGCGTGGCAAAAGAAACCCGGCATTCAACGCCGGGTTTGTCTGAGGCTTTAAGGCCGTCTGAAAAGGGCAATGCTGCGCCCGGCCAGAACAAAATCAATTGTCTCGGTAATGATGACGCCGTCCGTTTTTTCTTCAGCGGTCGACAGCTCAAGAACCCAGCCGCCTTCGCCAAACTGCGGGATCTGGAACGGAACATCGCCCTCAAAGGGATTGAACAGCATCAGCACGTCATGCCAGATGCCCTCCTCCTGTTCAAGATCGGGTCGGCTGATGGCGAGACCTAACGTCGAACCTTCATCCCATTGTTCAGATTGCTGCAGACCGCCGCCGGCGTTAAACCAGCGTATCTCGAGCCCGTCACGCCAGCTTTCACGGCGTAAAAGCGGTTGCTCCGCACGCAGCGCTATCAGACGCTGGGTGAAATGGCGCAACGCATGGTCCTGATCGGACAGTGCTTCCCAGTTGACCCATGAAATCTCGCTGTCCTGGCAGTAGCCGTTATTATTGCCCTGCTGAGAACGGCCAAACTCATCGCCGGCCAGCAGCATCGGCGTACCGTGGGAGAACAATAACGTGGTCAGGAAATTCCGCTTCTGGCGTTCGCGGACGGCGACGATATCCTGGTTTTCCGTCGGGCCTTCTTCGCCATAATTGCAGGAGCGGTTGTCATTATGCCCGTCATTATTGTCCTCACCGTTGGCTTCATTATGCTTCTCGTTATACGAAACCAGATCGTTCAACGTAAAGCCGTCATGGGCGGTAATAAAATTGACGCTGGACCACGGACGACGGCCGCGTAAATCGTACAGATCGCCGGAGCCCAGTAAACGGGCGGCAAAGTCGTTGGAAACATTATCCCCCTTCCAGTATTCCCGCACCGTATCACGATATTTGTCGTTCCACTCGCCCC
This sequence comes from Klebsiella sp. CB_Kp196, assembly GCF_040061575.1. Taxonomy (NCBI): domain Bacteria; kingdom Pseudomonadati; phylum Pseudomonadota; class Gammaproteobacteria; order Enterobacterales; family Enterobacteriaceae; genus Klebsiella; species Klebsiella sp. CB_Kp196. The sequence goes on along the minus strand of NZ_JBEAFH010000037.1, from coordinate 117,006 downwards.
AGCCAGGCGGAAAACCGCCGACCTGATAACCCCCGGGACCGATATCCCAGGGCTCACCAATCAGTTTAAGCTTCGATAAAACCGGATCCTGAGTTATCGCATCGAAAAAACCACCTCGCGGATCGAAGCCTTCGGGTTCGCGCCCGAGAATGGTCCCCAGATCAAAACGAAAGCCGTCGACGTGCATAGCTTGCGCCCAGTAACGTAGCGAATCCATGACCATCTGCAGCACCCGGGGATGCGAGGTATTCACCGTGTTCCCCGTCCCGGTATCATTTATGTAATAGCGATGCTGGTCCGGCATCGTCCGGTAGTAGGAAAAATTATCGATGCCTTTAAATGAGAGCGTCGGTCCCAGCTCATTGCCTTCCGCGGTGTGGTTGTAAACCACGTCAAGGATCACTTCGATACCGGCATCATGAAATGCGCGCACCATGTCGCGGAAGCCCGCGATACCCGCGGGTCCGTAGTAACGGGACGCGGGAGCGAAGAAGCCCAGCGTATTGTAACCCCAGAAGTTTTTTAGCCCTCTGTCGAGCAGATGCCGATCGTCCGGAAACCAGTGTACGGGAAGCAGCTCAACGGAAGTGATGCCCATGCTCTTGATATAATCGACGGAAGCCTGATGCCCAAGCCCCTCAAATGTGCCGCGCAGCTCCGGGGGAAGCGCCGGATTGCGCTGGGTAAAACCCTTCACATGCGTTTCGTAGATAACCGCATGCGGCCAGGGGACGTCGGGGCGATTCTCCCCCTGCCAGTCGAAGGCATCCGGGTCGACAACCTTGCATTTTGGCGTAAAAGGCGCGCTATCGCGGGTATCAAAGCTCAGATCTTTCTCCTCATGGCCCAGCTCGTAGCCGAAATGCGCATCGTTCCATTCAATATCGCCTTCCAGCTCCCGCGCGTAGGGATCGATAAGCAATTTATGTGGATTAAAGCGATGGCCGTTTTCCGGATCGTACGGCCCATAAACCCGATAACCGTATAAGGCTCCGGGCTGCAGACCGGGTACGTAGCCGTGCCAGATTTCGTGTGTATATTCAGGTAGTTCAAGCCGGGCTATTTCCGTTTTTCCGCAAGGATCGAATAAGCACAGCTCAACCCGCTCAGCGTGCGCTGAAAACAGCGCAAAGTTCACGCCCTTTCCGTCAAAATTAGCCCCCAGCTGCTGGCCGTCACCGGGCTCTATTGCAAACGTTTCTTTCATTGTCCCTGTTCCTCTCCACCTTTCTTTTCACTAATAAGCGTCACTAACCACCCCGTTGCTGACGCCAGATCGAGCGCCTCTTCGACAAGACGGTTTTCGCCGGTTAACGCATCGCGATAATGTCGTCCTGCCAGATCTTCGGGTATGGCTACCGCAGAGTTGCCCCACAGCCTGACCGGGGAATCAGCCAATCCGTGCGCCGCGACGTCAAACGCCAGGCGAGGAACCACCACGATAAGGGCCTCCTCGTCGTTGATGCGCGCGTAGGCGATAAGATTCTCTTCCCTGTCACCGGTGACCTTTAATGGTACCCAGTCACCATAATGGAAGAGCGCGGAATGCCGCTGCCTTAACCTGAGAAACGACGCGGTGACGTACTGCTTCAGCTGCCCGTCTCGCCATGCGTTTTCGCTATTAAACAACTCAGGGCCTTCGCTATCGAGGTTATGCGCCAGGACGGCGAAGTCAGGTTCACGTCGGTTATCCGGATCGACAAGGCTGAAGTTCAGCGCCTCGCTCCCCTGATAAATATCCGGTACGCCGGGCGCGGTCAGTTTGATGACCGTCTGGCTGAGGCTGTTCACCAGGCCGGCACGGATAAAAGGCTGCAGGGCGGTGTGAAAATCGTTGAGAAAGAGCGAATTATCCGCAGCGAACAGCTGTTGCGCATAGTTCAGCACAACGCTTTCATAGCTTTCATTGCTGTCGATCCAGTCGGTTCTTTGCTTGGCCTCGCGCAGCGCTTTTTCCATAAAAGCAAGAAAACGCGTCTCGAGTTCTTTCAGCCCTGCGGTATCGTCGGGCAGCAGCGTTGCAGGCCACACGCCGGCGAGCGCCTGATAGATCATCCACGTATCCGCCGCGTTCGGCGCCGTACCGTCGTTCAAAAAACGCACCTGGGTTTGATTCATCTGACGCCAGCGCGCAAGGTTTTCCGCCCACAGCTGCGGGGCTTCCGTTAGGGTGTAAAGCCGGGCGCGCGCATCTTCCCCGCGTTTAGTATCGTGCGTCGACGTTCCCAGCAGCGCGTCGGGCTGGCGGGCAAGACGAATGCGCATCTCCTGGTGAAAACGAGAGAGAGAAAAAGCGCGAGGAGTAGGATCGGCCCCGACTTCGTTCAATGCCAGGTCGAGGTTATGGCGAAAGAACAGCGTATCCTCGACCGATTTAGCCATCAACGGCCCCGTCAGCTGCTGAAAGCGGGTTCTGAAGAGTGACGCGGTGTCGAGGCTACTTTCGTGCAGATTGCCGGTCAGGATGGCGATAATGACCTCAAGCGCCCTGGCATCGGGTTTGTCTTCCCTGGCGTTCACCTGGTCAACCACCCGGTTTAACAGCGTAATATCGCCTGCGGTCAGTCCTTCGGCGGTGCCGTAGGTACGATAGACCGGGAAGGCTAGCAGCAGTTCACGCAAGGCATGGCGCAGCGCGTCGCTCTCAACCGCCATGCTATTACGCTCCGCCAGTTCGGTGGCCAGCCGCAATAAGGTGGTAAATTCACCCTCAAAATTGCGATCCACCATCAGTCCTTTCGCCTCGCGCAGCGCGGTATGGCGATCTATCGCTCCGCCGAGCGCTTCATCATGAACCTGCTGCAGCTGATCGAGGTTATTGTCATCCACCAGCACTTCCGCCAGCGAAGCGATAAACTCATATCCTGTGGTGCCGGAGACGGGCCAGTCGGCGGGCAGCTGCTCGCCTTTGGCGAGGATTTTTTCCACCGTAATGTAGCACTCTGGCCCGGTTGCCTGGCGCAGGCGCTGCAAATACCCCAGCGGGTCGGCAAGGCCATCAATATGGTCAATGCGCAGACCATCGACGATGCCAGAATGCACCAGTTCAAGGATAAGGCGGTGGGTGTCGTCAAACACCGCCGGGTCTTCAACCCGGACGCCAATCAGGCCGGTAATTTCAAAAAAACGCCGCCAGGAGAGCTGCCTGGGCGCCTCCCGCCAGGACATCAGCCGCCAGCTTTGCGCCTTGTGCAGCGCCAGAATGGCGTCGCGATCCGAGGATGTTAGTAGTTGCTCACCTGTCGCCAGGGTTTGAGGATTCAGGGGCCAGGCCTGGTCATAGTAGACGAACGCCGGCTTCCCGGTTTCCGGATCGCGTTTTAGCGCGAGCGCCCCGCTCTCCAGCTCTGCCTCAAAGGTATCCCCCAGAAACGGCAGCGTAACGGGACGCGTCCAGTCAATATCGAAATAATGGGCCCAGGCGCTGTTTTTGCCCTGCTCGATGACGTCCCGCCACCAGCGATTCTCCAGCGAGGTCGCCATATGGTTGGGAACAATATCCAGAATCAGGCCAATTTGCGCGTTTCTCAGCGCCTTCACCATCCGGTCAAACCCTTCGCGGCCCCCGATGGCCGGATCGATCTCGTTAGGATCGGTAATATCATAGCCATGGGTGGACCCGCTGGTTGCCGTAAAAATCGGCGAGGCGTAAAGATGGCTGATACCCAGGTCTTTGAGATATGGCGCCAGCGCCGCCGCGCGATCGAAGGTCATGCCGTTACGGAACTGAATACGATAGGTTGCGGAAGGGATCATGATGAGGCTTCTCCATGTGCAAAACGGACAACAATACTATTTGGCGATAACGCCTCCTGCCGCTCCGGCCAGCTAAAAATGACCTCGCCCGGTATTTCCGGCATCGCGGCCCGCTCCTCGCCGATATTCAGCACCACGGAGAGCGTGCCGCCGGAGAATTGCCAGCTCACCGCCAGCGCCTGCGCCGCCGCGTGCAGGATCATGCCCTCCGCGGCCCCTCCCGACGCGAGCAGCGGGACGATGTAGCGATGGCGCAGCTGGATAAGGTGGCGCGTGAAGCGCAGCCAGGCTTTCCCCTCCTCGCTTGCCGCCTTCTGCCAGTCGAGCTTAGAACGGATAAAGGTCCGGGGATCGTTCGGGTCAGGGACCGATGCATCGTGCCCCGCGTGCCCGGCAAACTCTTTAGCCCGCCCTTCCCGCACAGCCTTCGCGAGGTCGCCATGAAAATCGGTAAAGAACAGAAAGGGGTTCGTCTCCGCAAACTCTTCGCCCATAAACAGCAAAGGAATGTGGGGCGACAGAAGCAATGCGGCGAGCAGAACGCGCGTTTTCCCGGCGCCGGCAAGAGAAATCAGCCTTTCCCCCTGCGCACGGTTCCCGGTCTGATCGTGATTCTGAATAAAGTCGACAAAAAACTGCGGCGGCTGAGCGGCGCAGGCCACGCCGCGTGGTTTTCCGGTTTGCGCAGAAAGCTCACCCTGGTAGACAAACCCTTCGGCCAGCGCCCTTGCGACATTCTTTGCCGGCTGATGCGCAAAATCCTGATAATAGGCGTGCGTTTCGCCGGTCGCGAAAACGTGGGCGGCGTTATGAAAGTCATCATTCCACTCGGCGGTAAAGAGCGGCGTCTGTCCGTTCTCATCGCGCGGATGGAGGAAAATCACGTTCCGGCTGTCTTCAGTGGTGAGGTGGATGTGGCGGTCGGGAATCGCGGCGCGGATATTTTCGGCTATTTCTATCAGTACGTGCCTGGCGGAGCGATCTTCAATCTGATCGATAGCATCAAAGCGCAGCCCATCAAGCTGGTATTCGGTCAGCCAGAACAGCGGCGCCTCGGTAATATACTGCCGCACGGCCTCGGTTTCATAGGCGATAGCGTTACCCCACGGGGTCATCCGGTCCTGATGAAAAAAGCCCGGCGACAGCCGAGAGAGATAGTTGCCTTCCGGGCCAAAATGGTTCAGTACGATATCGAGAACCACCGATAGCCCTAACCCGTGGGCGGCATCAATAAAGGCGTGAAAATCCTCCGGTGCGCCATACGCTGCGTGCGGCGCATAGAGTAATACACCGTCGTAACCCCAGCCGCGGGAACCGCCAAACTGGGCTACGGGCATGACCTCTATCTGGGTGATCCCCAGCTCCGCCAGATAAGGCAGCTTTTCGATGGCGGCCAGAAAGGTGCCATCCGGCGTAAAGGTGCCCGGATGAAGTTCATATATCACGGTTTCTTCCCACGGACGCCCTTTCCAGCCAGCGTTAACCGGCTGAAAACGCCTGGGGTCGATGACCACCGAGGGGCCGTTAACATCATCGCGTTGCGCGCGCGACGCCGGGTCCGGAATGCGCGTGCCGTCGGCTAAACGGAGCATATATTCATCACCATGCTTTACGCCGGGGACGTCAATCTGGAACCAGCCCTCTCCCGCGGCGTCCATCGGAATATCCCGGCCCGTCAGGCTCAGCGTCATCGTTTTTTGACCTTCGGCCCAGACGCGAAAGCGGACCGTGTCCGCGGCAATGAACTCCGCCCCCCAATGTTTTTTAAATACTCTGGATTCCATTAAATATCCTCAAATGACCTGTGGAAAATGCGGTATGAATATAAGATTAGACCAGGTTTAAACGCGTGCGCTGTTGATGGCGAGGCTGTTATTTTTAAAGACGTTGTCTATGATTAATAAATCGCTTAAAAAACAAGGAATGCTATGCAGATTCGTAAAGGATTAAATTCCGACCTGGCTCGCCTGGAATATTGTGATTTTTCCTTCACCGTCAGCCAGATTGCCACCGGCCCCTTTGTCAATAATGATCTGAAAATTGAAACACTTCCCAGCGCTTATAATAAAACCTATGAACTGGACATCCAGACGCTGGAAAACCACTGCGTTAATCCGGATGCTATATTTTTAATCGCCGAAACCGACGCGGGACAAGTGGCCGGATTTATCACCGCTTCCTTGATCTGGAACAAATTTATTTCCGTGGATTATATCGCCATCGAGCGCTCACAGCGCAGAACGGGCGCGGCCAACAAGCTCATGGCGGCAGCCCATATATGGGCTCGGAGCATGAGCGCGGCGGGATTAAAGCTGGAAACCCAGAACGTCAACGTTCCCGCCTGCCTTTTCTACCGAAATTATGGCTTTACCCTGGGCGGATACGATCGTTATCTCTACAGCGCGTTACCGGAAAAAGATGAAATTGCGCTGTTCTGGTATTACATGTTGACTTAAAAGCCAGGTAAATAATTCCTGGTTTTACGATGTTAATTATTCCTGGTTTGCGCTTTTTTTATCGCCCAAACGCAGTCATTGACTAATCTTAAATTTCATTTATTAAGGAGGCCGGTATGACAACAGGAAATAACCCAACGCTACACTATCCACTTCCGCCGTTTGTCGAGCAGCCGCAGCAGCCCCCGGGGCTGGCATCCGAAATGAAGCCCCTTCCCGATCACGGTGAGACCAGCTATACCGGTTCCGGAAAGCTGGCGGGGAAAAAAGCGCTGATTACCGGCGGTGATTCGGGGATTGGTCGGGCTGTCGCGATTGCCTACGCGCGGGAAGGCGCGGATGTCGCTATCGGCTACCTGCCGGAGGAGGAGTCCGACGCGGCTGCCGTTATCGCGCTGATCCAGGCCGAGGGAAGAAAAGCCGTCGCCATTCCCGGCGATATTCGGATTGAGTCATTTTGCGATACCCTGGTTGAAAAGGCGGTCGCTGAGCTGGGCGGGCTGGATATTCTGGTTAACAACGCCGGCAGGCAGCAGTATTGTGAATCCATTGAGACGTTAACGACCGCCGCGTTTGACGCCACGTTTAAAACCAACGTTTATGCGCCCTTCTGGATAACAAAAGCCGCGCTTCGTCATCTCTCGCAGGGGGCGGCGATCATTAACACCTCTTCCGTGCAGGCGTTTAAACCCAGCGAGATCCTGCTGGATTATGCCCAGACCAAAGCCTGCAACGTGGCGTTTACCAAATCGCTGGCTAAGCAGCTTGGTCCGCGCGGTATCCGCGTTAACGCCGTGGCGCCCGGCCCGTACTGGACTCCGCTGCAGTCAAGCGGCGGCCAGCCGCAAGAGAAAGTTCAGCATTTTGGTGAGGATACGCCGCTCGGCAGACCGGGACAGCCGGTCGAGATTGCGCCCCTTTACGTTCTCCTCGCCTCAGATGCCTGCTCGTACGCTTCCGGTCAGGTCTGGTGCTCAGACGGCGGTACCGGCGTCGCATAAAAGAAGCGCTCGTCGCTGTCGCGCGCTGTTCCAGCTCGCCGCAGCGGCGAACGCTAGCGGCAGAGAAGAAACTGGATGAGGGTAATCAGCAAATAAAAACCGCAGACGATTTGCAAAACTCTCCAGCCCCACCTGAAATAACGCCACTGATAACGCTCCCTGGCATTCGCCTGCGCAATAGCGGGTTCCAGGACCTGCTTTTTCTGCTTCCTTCTAAGCATGCTCCAGCCCCACCCGACAATGGTCAGGATGACGATAACTTTATAAAGGATAATGTTGTCCATGCCGCCGCCATTTCATGATGGGATAAATCTCCCCGCCAGTGTAGCGCACTTCCCGCCTCGTTACCTGCATTCCTTATTTACGTTTAAATGCGTTTACGATGGAACACTCTTGCTTTGTCAGCGTTGCTGACGCAAGCATCACCCTGGAATAATCTTATATATGTCAGAAAGGTGAATTGGGGCTTTTCTATTTATTAAATATGTAGTAACGAGGTGCGGGTAATATTAGCAGTCTTATTATTCAAAAAGTTAAAATTTGCAAAAACAGACGCAACCGCTAAAATAATTATGAGCTAACTCACTTAACAGGGAGATATTATGGGTTTTTGGCGAATTGTGTTGACGATTATTCTACCCCCGCTTGGCGTACTGCTGGGTAAAGGCTTTGGTTGGGCGTTTATCCTCAATATTATTTTAACGATCCTCGGCTATATTCCAGGCCTTATCCACGCTTTTTGGGTTCAGACCAAAAACAGCTAATCAGAGCCATTATCACCGGTCATCACAAGGAACCAAAAAGTTCGCAGGAGCAATTTTATGCTTAAACACTTAACCGCTATCGCTTTTCTGGCTGCATCCACCCACGCCATGGCGCAAACCGATATGACGCTGGACGGTCTGGCCAAAAAGGAACCGGCAGCCTTTAGCCAGATGGTTAAAGGGCATAACCTGCCCGCCTGGATAAAGTCTGGCGGCACGGGCTCGCCTGCCCGGACGGTGAAGCTTGGCGCCGAGGTCTATCAGGTATTCAGCGTCTGCAAACCCCACGACTGCGCAGCGGAGCGCTTCGCCGTGCTGTGGTCGGAAAAATCCGGACAGATGTCCGGGCTTTATTCCGCCGTTGACGAAAAAACCGCCCAGGAGACACTGACCTGGCTGAATGTTAGCGATGAGCGCTCTATCGATGGCAAGACGGTGCTCTTTGCCGCCCTGAGCGGCAGCCTGGAGAACCATCCGGATGCGTTTAACTACCCGCAGTAAAACGCTGAGGCAATAATTTCGCGCCTTCTGCCGTACAACCCCTGGGTCTGGACGGCAGAAACTCTCCCCCCGACGTTCAGCGTAGCCTACAGCGAGATGCCGGCGAACGACATAAACCCCAGCGACATTAAGCCGGCGGTAATAAATACGCTGCCTAAACCGCGTAAGCCTTTCGGCATATTGGCATATTTCAGCTTTTCACGAATGCCGGCCAGCGCCACAATCGCCAGCGCCCAGCCAATACCGCATCCGGTGCCATAAGTCAGTGATTCAAGGAAGCTGTATTCACGCTGCACCATAAAAATCGTCGCGCCGAAAATGGCGCAGTGGATAGTTAACAGCGGCAGGAACGGCCCCAGAGCATGGTTTAACGCGTGGAAATATTTGTCGATCACCATTTCGAGGATCTGCACCAGCGCCGCAAGAACGCCGATAAACGTGATGAAATCGAGGAAGCTCAGGTCAACCCCTTCGATGAGGGCATTCTCTTTCAGTAGGTAATGGTAAATCAGGTTGTTAATCGGCGTCGCAATGGCCAGCAGCGCCGTCACGGTTACCCCGAGGCGAAATGCGACATCGATTTTTTTGGAGATAGCGAGAAAAGTACACATCCCGAGGAAAAAATTGAGCGCCATATTTTCAACGAAAACCGCGCGGATAAAAATATTGAGATGAGATTCAAACAAGACAACCTCCATGTTGTTGAGTTGTTTCTCAATAATGCCAAATTTTCAGCTTGAACGGGTTATTATTGCTCGGTTTTGCCGAGTCGATCACCTTTTAATTTCCTGTGTTTTGCGTGGGCAAGAGCGTCGCCTTTAGCGCCTTCCTGACTCGCTAAACGAGCGAGGAAGCATCTGAATAAACGCATCGACCGGCACCGGTTTAGAAAAGTAATAGCCCTGATAGAGGGTAATCCCCATATTTTTGAGCATCGCGAGCTGCTCCTTATCCTCGATGCCCTCAGCAATAATCTGGCAATGAAACTTCCTGGCCAGATTAACCATATTCTTCACCACCAGCGCGGAAGCCGTGTTGGTCACAATGTTGAGGGTAAAGACCTTATCGATTTTGATAATCTCAGGATTAAATTGCTGGATGTAGCTGTAGTTCGCGTAGCCGGTACCAAAATCATCCAGCGAAAACTGGACGCCGATACGCCTGAGTTTGTCCGTCACCGCTGATGTTTGCCGGGTATTTTCGATCGACTCCCGCTCGGTTATCTCCAGAACAAGGCGGACTTGCGCCTCTTTCATCTGCTGGATAAACGTCTGGCACAGGGTCACTATTTCGTCGTCCTGAAAGTTTACCGAACTGGTGTTAAAGCAAATAAACAACCCTCCAGGGATAACGGATTGATGGCGCCGAAGCTGACGGATCACCTCGGCAAAGCAAATCGCCGTCACGTCTTTAATCAAACCGGTCTGCTCTGCCACGGAAATAAATTTATCCGGCGCAATAAATCCCTGCTTCGGATGTTCCCAGCGCACCAGCACCTCACCGCCGATAACCGCTCCGCTGTCATTGTTGATAATTGGCTGAATATAGGGCTTGAGCTGCTTCAGTTCGATAGCCTTTCTGAGCTGATACTCAATCGTATTACGGTAGCGGAGGTAGTTTCTGAATAAAAAGGTGAGCAGCAAGGAGGCCAGAATAATGGCGATAAGCGTGTGTTGCTCATAGCGGATAAACGCACCGACGCCAGAGGCGTAGCCGCGATCGGCAATAACCGAATAGGTAAACAGCTCAGAGGCCAGGCGCACGGGAACCTTGATATCCGGCGTCGCCGTCACTTCCCCTTTGCGGGTCATTATCCGATCGCCAACCTGAAGATAGAGATGCGCATCGCCATCAAGAACGGTCAAAATGTTGTATAAATAATAGCCGTCAACGCCAACCAGAATCGTATTTCCCCGCTCATCCTGTTCGCTGTAAACCATCAAGGGATGAAACGGCGTGATTTCGCTGCCGCTCAGCAGGCGCAGAGCGCCATGCGTATACTGGCGACGATCGAACTGAAATTTACGCCCGCCAAAAACCGAGGTGCAGTATATTTCGTTATCCTTACCTAAATTCACCGTGCGCACATCGGGAATGGTGGCCACCAGCGTGCGCAGCTCCGTCAGGACATTCTCGCTACAGCTTTTACCATAAAAAGGCTCAGCCAGATCGGCTGCCTGCTCCGCATGGGAGACGGTCACATCGAGGCTGGCTATCGCCTGCTGCAGGCGCGAATGGATATCTTGATCCACCTTTTTTTGCATTTGCCAGTAGCAAAGCCCGGTTCCCAGGCTCAGTAACGCAAGCAGAAACAGGAGTATCCACAGACGATGGCGTGATGATGAGTAGTTCATTGTGCTAATCCAGTTTGACTCGCCGGAAAAGGCCAAAGGTCAATTGTTTGGCCAAATTTTAATAAATCCTGTTTATACTCGCCCTGAACCGATCAAGTTTTAATGCATATCAATGATATATCATGGCAAACCATTGCGCGGCGCAGGAGGCGTTTTCTGCGTCTGAGGTTTGCGTGCTTATGCCGCCGCATCTGTAGCTAAATGATTGACTTAAAGCCGAATAATACGAAAATGACTCTTTTGTGCGATGACCAGAAAAGCTGGCAAATATGATGACGATCCGCTCTCGTAAGTTTATTCTGAACAAGGTGAAAATATCCGCGGTAGCTATAGCTGCCGCGCTGCTGTTAGCCCACTGCGGTAGCAAACCGCCCGTTTCTCTTGTCACGCCCATGCCGCCCGCGGCCCGCCAGCCGACGTTGCCCAAAAGCCAGGAGCCGGTGCGCGGCGTCTGGCTGACGACCGTGTCGCGCCTCGACTGGCCGCCGCTGGAATCCGTCAATGGCGGCATTAGCGCCGAACGGCGCATCGCCCTGCAGCAGCAGGCGCTGGTTGCCAAGCTGGATAATTTAAAAAGCCTCGGCATTAACACCGTCTTCTTCCAGGTGAAACCGGATGGCACCGCGCTCTGGCCATCGAAGATTCTGCCGTGGTCCGATATGCTGACCGGCAAAATCGGTGAGGATCCGGGCTACGATCCGCTCAAATTTATGCTGGATGAAGCCCATAAGCGCGGCATGCGCGTTCATGCCTGGTTTAACCCCTATCGCGTCTCGGTCAATACGCGGCCGAAAACCGTCACCGAACTGAACAGCACGCTGTCGCAGGTTCCCGCCAGCGTATACGTCCTGCACCCTGAGTGGATTCGCACCTCCGGCGATCGCTTCGTGCTCGATCCGGGCATTCCGGAAGTCCGCGACTGGATCACCAGCATCGTGGCCGAGGTTGTGGAGCATTACCCGGTTGACGGCGTCCAGTTCGACGATTACTTCTACACCGAATCACCGGGATCGGCCCTTAACGACAACCGGACGTTCCAGCAGTACGGCCAGGGCTTTGCCGCGAAAGCGGACTGGCGGCGGCACAACACGCAGCTGCTGATTGAGCAGGTTTCCCGCACCATCAAGCAGCTGAATCCCGATGTTGAATTTGGCGTCAGTCCGGCAGGCGTCTGGCGCAACCGCTCCCACGATCCGGCGGGTTCAGATACCCGCGGCGCAGCGGCCTACGATGAGTCGTATGCCGATACCCGCCTCTGGGTCCAGCAGGGATGGCTGGACTACATCGCGCCGCAGATTTACTGGCCTTTCGCCCGCGACGCGGCCCGCTACGATGTGCTGGCAAAGTGGTGGGCTGACGTGGTGAAACCCACCCGTACCCGCCTCTATATCGGCGTGGCGCTGTACAAAGTTGGCGAGCCATCGAAGAACGAACCTGACTGGATGATTAGCGGCGGCGTGCCGGAACTGAAAAAGCAGCTTGATTTGAATGAATCCATGCCGCAAATTCAGGGCACGATTTTATTCAGAGAGAATTACCTCAATCAGCCGCAAACCCAGCAGGCCGTTAACTACCTGAAAAGCCGCTGGGGAAGCTGATGCACTCACCTGACAGGCCAGGCGCCTGGTATCAACCCCACCGGAGGATGTATGTTGAAAAAATCGATCGTCGCCTTTTCCTTGTTCTGCGCTCTGACGCCCGCCGTTTTTGCGGGCAACAGTGAAAATGAACAGCTGAATAAAAAGAATGTTATTGATTTTTATAATAAAGCGTTAAATGACAAAGACTTTGCCGCCGCCAGACCCTATCTGGGAGACCGCTACGTACAGCATAACCCGATGGCGAAAGACGGCGTTGCAGGCTTTGAGCAATTTATCGCCTTCCTGAAGAACAAATATCCCGACTCGCACAGCGAAATTAAGCAGGCGTTTGTCGACGGCGATCATGTGATCCTGCACGTTGAGGTCACCGGTCGCGAGCCGGGCGTGACGCGGGCGATTATCGATATCTTCCGCGTCGACGAGCAGCATAAAATCGTTGAACACTGGGACGTGACCCAGAACGTTCCGCAAAAAACCGCCAGCGGCAACGGCATGTTTTAAATCCTGAGCAGGCGTATCCTGCTCATCCCCCTCGCTTTCCCCGTTTACTCTTCGTACAGATGAACGCTTGTTTAAACAGTTTATTTACTTTACTGTAAAGTAAATAAACTGGCGGAGTGAATCTGATGATTAACAAAGAAAAATGGGGAAAGCTTTTTTATTTCATTGCATTAGCCATTTTCCCCTGCGCGATGAACGCCGCTTTACCCAGCCTGCCCGCGCAGGGCGCCCCGCTCTATGACGCCTGCTCGCACCTACAAGAACCGTCCGAGGCCTGGCGCTGTCGCGCCCTGCGCATGAGCCAGCGCGTGGAACAGCGGCAACGCTATCTGCACTTTTTACTGCAGCAGAATATTTTCAGCATTCAAACCTACGACTATCTGTGGAGTGAGTACCAGCGTACGACGTCATGTTCTGAGATCGGCGCCTTCTTGATGAGCAAAGTCCACGATGAGGCATTCCATGGGCTGCCCTTTACCCCGATTCCGCCCGACGATGCGATAAACGCGCCATCCGCCGTGTTTGCTCTGCAAGCATCCCTTAACTGACCGAAGGTGCACCACGATGCTGGCTCGCTTTTTTGTGTTTCGCCCAGTTTTCGCCGCCGTCATCGCCCTCTGTATTATGGCGGTCGGCGCCCTTGCCCTGCTGACCCTGCCGGTTGAACAGTATCCGGATATCGCCCCGCCCGGCGTCAACGTCACGGCAAACTACCCCGGCGCCTCGGCTGAAACCGTGGAAGACAGCGTGACGCAGGTGCTGGAGCAGCAGATTAAAGGCATCGACGGCCTGCTTTATTTTTCCTCCAGCAGCAGTTCAGCGGGCCAGGCGCGCATTAGCCTCAGTTTTGATCAGCGCATTAACCCTGACATGGCGCAGGTACAGGTGCAAAACGCCGTCAATCAGGCTATCACGCGCTTACCGCAGGAGGTGCAGCAGCAAGGGATCGCGGTGACCAAATCACAGGGAGACAGCCTGATGGTGGTGGCCCTGTATGACCAAAGCAGGTCGTTAACCAGCCTCGATATTAGCGACTTTCTCGTCAGTTCCCTGCAGGAGCCGCTGAGCCGGGTTGAAGGCGTAGGAGAAACCACCGTTTTCGGCGCCCAGTATGCAATGCGCATCTGGCTCAATCCGCTGCAGCTGACCAGCTACGGTCTGATGCCCTCCGACGTGCAGGCCGCCATCGAGGCGCAGAATTCGCAGGTCACCAGCGGTGAAATCGGCTCGCTGCCCACGCTGGAGGGGCAGTATCTGAATGCAACGGTCACCACCCAGTCCCGCCTTGAGCGTCCGGAACAGTTCGAAAACATTATCCTGCGCACCCACAGCGACGGCTCGGTGGTCTATCTGCGCGATGTCGCCCGGGTGGAGATCGGCGCGGAAAACTATCAAAACCAAACCACGCTCAACGGTTTCCCCTCCGCCGGGATCTCAATTCAGCTGGCCTCGGGGGCTAACGCGCTGGCGACGGCGGAGAAGATCCGGGCGGAGGTCGAACGCCTGACGCCGCGCTTTCCGCAAGGCGTTGTCGCCGCTTACCCGCGCGACAGCACGCCGTTCGTGACGGTCTCTATTGAAAGCGTGGTGCGTACGCTGATAGAGGCGATTCTTTTTGTGGTGGCCGTCATGTACCTCTTTCTTCAGAGCTGGCGGGCTACGCTGATCCCGACGCTCACGGTGCCGGTGGTTCTGCTCGGCACCTTCGGCATCCTCAGCCTGCTGGGCTACAGCATTAATACCCTCACCCTGTTTGCGATGGTTCTGGCAATCGGTTTACTGGTTGATGACGCCATCGTGGTGGTGGAGAACGTTGAACGCCTGATGGCGGAGGAGGATCTTACCCCGCCTGAAGCCACCCTGCGCTCGATGAATGAGATCACCGGCGCGCTGATTGGCATCGCGCTGGTTCTCTCTGCGGTATTTATCCCGATGGCGTTTTTCGGCGGCTCGGTGGGGATTATCTACCGCCAGTTCAGCGTCACCATCGTCTCGGCAATGGCGCTCTCTGCGCTGGTGGCGTTAACCCTGACGCCGACGCTGTGCGCCCATCTGCTTAAACCCGGGCACCTTAAAAAAGGGCGATTCTTCACCTGTTTCAACCGCGGCGTCGCCGCCAGCCAGAACCGTTACCTCGCCATACTCCGGCGGATAACCGTTCGCCCGCTCCGCTTTGTGCTGCTGGCCCTGACGCTGACGCTTTTGATGCTCTGGTAGTATCAGAAGCTGGCCAGCGGCTTTCTGCCCGAAGAGGATCAGGGCGCGGTGATGGTTCAGTTTACGCTCCCATCCGGTTCGCCGATGGCGATGACCGAGGCGGTCGGCGCGGACATTACCCGCTATTTCATGACCGAGGAGGAGGATAACCTCAACGTCATCTTTATGGTCACCGGCAGAAACAACGCCGGCAGCGGGCAGAACGTCGGGATGGCCTTCGCCGAACTAAAGCACTGGAACGCGCGCCCCGGGGAGCAGAACAGCGCGCAGGCGATTATCGCGCGGGCGAACCGGTACTTTTTAAAAAACGCCCGGCTGGCCACCATCAGCGTCATGTCGCCGCCTACCGTACGCGGACTCGGGCAGTCGAGCGGCTTTGAACTCTGGCTGCAGGACAGTTCGGAAAACGGCCGCCAGGCGCTCATCGAGGCGCAAACCACCCTCCTCACTGCCGCCAGGCAAACGCCGACGCTGGACGCCGTGCGAATTAACAGTCTGGAGGAGAAAGCGCAGCTGCAGGTGGATGTCGACAGACAAAAGGCCCAGGCCCAGGGGCTGGATCAGACCGCCATCAATAGCACCCTCTCTGCGGCCTGGGGCGGCGTGTACATCAACGATTTTATCGACCGCGGGCGCGTCAAGCGCGTGTATATGCAGGGGGATGCGGCCTGGCGTTCGACGCCGGAGAATTTATCCGCCTGGTTTGTCCGCGGCGACAGTAACAACATGGCCTCCTTCGACAGCTTCTCATCATTCCGCTGGACCACCGGGCCGCAAATGCTCCAGCGGTTTAACGGACTGTCGGCCGTGCAGTTCCAGGGAAACGCGGCGCCGGGCGTCAGTTCCGGTGCGGCGATGGCGACGATGTCCGAACTGGTGGGCGAGCTGAGCGGGTTTGAAAGGCAATGGAGCGGTTTATCCTGGCAGGAGCAGACCTCCTCAGTGCAGACGTTATGGGTATACCTGGCGTCGCTGGCCTTTATGTTTTTGTGTCTCGCCGCCTTATATGAAAGCTGGTCGATTCCTGTCGCCGTACTGCTGATCGTCCCGTTAGGCATTCTTGGGGCCGTGAGCGCTTCGTTGCTCGCCGGATACGAAAACGATATCTACTTTCAGGTCGGTATGCTGACGACCATGGGGCTTTCCGCCAAAAACGCGATTCTGATCGTTGAGTTCGCCCTGGCGCGGTTTCAACAAGGTAAAACGCTGGCCGACGCGGCGCTGGAGGGCGCTCGCCTGCGCTTGCGCCCCATCGTGATGACCTCACTTGCATTTGTTGTCGGCGTTATCCCTCTGGTACTCTCTACCGGCGCCGGCGCTTCCAGCCAGCGTGAGATTGGCGCCGCGGTGATCGGCGGTATGCTCACCGGGACGCTGCTGACCTTGCTCTTCGTTCCACTCTTTTTCCTGCTGGTACAGCAAGGAATGATGCGCCTTAAAGGGCGCAAACGGTAAGGACTCAATTGATGGGAAATCAACGCGGGCGGCCAATGAAAGCCCGCCCACGCATTTTACAAACCGCCCGTGAGCTGTTTCTCAGCCACGGGCTTGATGTGTCGCTGGATACCATTGCCGCCGAAGCGGGTACCACGCGCCCGACCCTGTACAGCCATTTTCCCGGCGGCAAAGACGCGCTGCTGCTGGAGACGTTCGCGTTTCTCAATGACACCATGCAGCCGCCCCTGCGCCAGCTTTTGCAGGATCGTCAGCAGGATCTTCCCGCGCTGCTGCGCGGGTTTGCGAAAGTGGTGCAACAACACTTTTATGCGCCGGAGAATATTCACTTTCAGCGCCTGCTGATCCAGGTGCTGGTGCAAAAGCCCGAGCTTTACGTCACGCTCGAACAGCGCCCCTCAGGCCGCGTACTGCAGGCGCTGAGCGATATCCTGGCGCAGAAACAAGACGAAGGTCTGCTGACCCTCAGCGACCCGGAGATAGAGGCGACGGCGTTTCTCGGCGCGATTATGGGCTATCCGCTGCCGGGGGCCTTAATTGCGCAAAAAGCGGTGGCGCCAGAGAGGCTGGAGCAGCTCGCCGAATGCGCGATTAGCGCCTTCCTCACGGCCTGGGGCTACAGGCAATAATTCAATCAGCGGTTTAAACGCACCTCTCCGGCCCCTACAGCAGGAGCCGGAGAATGCCTAACTGGCCAGCAGTTCATCGTACAGCGCGCGCAGGCGGGTACGAAGGTAGAGTACCGCTTTATGCTTACGTGAGAGCAGCGCCTGTTCGCTGACGCCGGACTCCTCTGCCAGCTCCCGGTAGCTGTAGCCATGCAGTTCGGTTTTCTCAAAGGCTTCACGCTGGGCAGGCGGCAGCTCCGAGAGCGCCTGACTTAACTCCTCCCAGAGCAGCGCTTTCAGATACTCATCCTCCGGCGTTTGCGCAACGCCAAACAGCGTTTCGGCCAGCTCATCCTCGGGAAAATCGCCCTCCTCCTCGTCGCTGAAACCGCCCGCCAGCGGCAGCTCGCGCTTTTTTCTCGCCCTGTCGGTCATCTCGTTACGCGCCGCCCGGAACAACCAGGCGGCGATATTCTCCACCGGCTGCTCGACGCGAATGAGCTGATACGTCACTTCCTGCAGGATATCGTCCGCCTCATCGCGCAGCGGGGTCCGTCCGCGAATAAAAGCCTTCAGCCGCGACCGGCAGGCATCGAGGGCGGAAACAAGCCGTGATGGCGCCACGATCCTGTTTTTCATTGTGCTCACTCGGGATCCGCGCTTTTAGGCGAACTCTCCTGCTGCGGAGCATGCTCGCTGCGGCGGTCGCGCCAGCCGCAGTGGCCGCGATGCCCGCGGTGGCCAAAGCGCTGCACAAACTCATCGCGCTGCTCCGGGCTCATGTTCATCCAGCGTTCATGCATCCGACGCCGCGCGTTACCGATGCCGAACATTCCCGGGCGAAAGCCGAGACCGCCGAACAGGATCCGCGACAGCGCCAGCACACCTAACGCCTGCCAGAAGCCAATGCTCTTCACCCCAAGGATGGCCGGCAGCAGCGCATTCCACAGCGACATCACCAGCAGCCCAAGTATGGCGATTAGCGCCACGCCGATAAGAAGCGGCTTCGCCATTCTGTGGCGGCCAAAGCGGTGATGGTGGTGCTGACCGTGCATATCGATATCTCTCATCGTCTGTTTACCTCATTACGCTATTGAATAATTACCCTGTGCGGAGGTAGACGAATGAGCGGGCAAAATATTGCTGAGAAGAGTAAAAAAATTGACACACTTTATTTGTATGACAAATGTTTTTTATGTGATCTCCATCACCTACATGCAGGCGTGACGGCGGTAACGTTACCCGGTGATTCATTGAAAAAGAGGAACTTATGAACGCGGTAAAATCACTAAAAGCCGACTGGGCGATTATTACGCTGATGATTGTTGTCGCCGTCGTTATGTATGGCTATCTGATCCCCAAATACTGGTAATCGACGCCATACCTGTGCTGAACCGCCCCTTGCTCAGGGCGGCTCATCATCCCTTCGCCGCTACCGCTTATCGTTGAGCGTCTTAATCAAAAACGGCACCGAGTCGCGTAAAGACGGGTTAACCGTACCGCTATGATCCAGCCCCTCATAAATATGCACGTCCGCACGGGTTCCCGCGCTTTTCACCGCGTCCGCAAAGCGTTTTTGCATTGCCGTCGGCACGTTAATATCCGCGCTGCCGATACCGATAAACACCGGGTGATCGATTTTCAGCGTCGGGTAGAGCATGGCGCCCACGCTGGCGTTTAACAGCGAATCCACCCCCGGCTTCAGGGCATTAGCCGCATTCAGACCGGCCTTCATCACTTCATCGTTGAGCGGCGTAATGCATAAATTGCTCGCCTCTTTCAGCAGCGGCAGCGCTTTATCCTGGAAATAATCAGCCGGATTGAGCTGCGGGTTGCTATCGGCAGCCGAGAGGTAAATATAGAAAATATAGGGTATTTTCGGGTCGCCGCCGCTCGGCGCTTTGCCGCCTGCCGGCGGAAGAATGTCGGCTGCGGTGGTCCCCTTCTCAAAATACGGCGTTCCGGTCAGCACCGTTGCGCGAACATTCAGCTCCGGCGCGTAGTGGGGTTGATATCCGGCGCTGGCGAACGCGGCGTGCGCGCCCTGCGACTGTCCGACCAGAATGAGTTCATTTTTCAGCGGGAACTGTTTCAGGGCGGCGCGAACGCTATCAAGCACGCTCCACGCTTCGCCGCGGGCATTAAGATAATGGTGCAGGCCAGACGAACCCAGACCGGCATAATCCGGCGCGACCACCGCGTAGCCCAGCGACAGCCAGGTGTTCAGGTACTGCTTATCGCGATCGCTGCGCGGGTTTAACGACGGCGCGCAGTGATTAGCCACGCCCACGGTACCGTGGGCCCAGACCACAACCGGCCATCCCCCTTCCGGGGTGGCGCCAAACGGAATAAAGACCGCGGCGGTATCTTCGCGGGCGGTTTTGCCGTCCACGCCGCTGCGGGAGGGATAGCGCAGGAGATACTGCTTTGCCGCTTCGCTTAAGCCATTTCCGGCGCTGAGCGGAGAGACCGCGTCGCTATTATCGGCGGCGGCGCTGGCCGGGACCGCGCTCATGGAGAGCAGTAGCAGCGCAGAGGTGGCGGCGAGGAATTTTTTTGAGAGGGAATACGTCATAACATCCTGTTCCTGAGTGGGGATGCACTTAGTGTAGACCCTGGCGGTTGAATATCAGGTCAATGAAGCCAGTGCGGCGAAATGATTTTCCTGAAGTCTGACCCGCCTCGCTGTTTGCCTGTCACAATAATGATAGCTTTTTATCATTACCCTCAAAGGAAGAGAATCATGTCAGCAAAAAAAGTCACCATGGCGGATATCGCCAAAGAGGCCAGAGTCGGTATCGCGACGGTGGACAGGGTGCTCAATAAACGCACGCCCGTGAAAGAGAGCACCGAACGTAAAGTGCTGGAATCCGCGCGGCGCTTAGGCTTCGCGCTGGAGCAATCCCGCTATCGGCTGGCGGCGGATCGGCCGGCGGTAGCCCTCAGAATGGGCTTCATTCTGCTACAGCAGTCACACTCGTTTTACCATCAGCTGGCGCAGGCGCTGGAGCAGGCGGCGTTACCGTGGCATAGCCCGGCGCAGGCCCCCGCTTTCCTGCATTATGATATTAACGCCATCGACGATATGGCCGCCGCGATCGCCCGTCTGAGCGATACGGTCGACGTTATCGGTATTGTCGCGCTGGATAATCCGCTTATCCGCCATGCGGTCGTGCAGGCCATCGAAAAAGGCGTCCGCGTCTTCACCCTGCTCTCCGATATGAGCATCCCGCAGCGTACCGGCTATATCGGGCTGGATAACCAGAAAGCGGGCCGCACCGCCGGTTGGGCGGTGGACAGGCTGTGCCACGACGACGGCGAAATTGGCATTATCGTCGGCGATAATCGGTTTATTTGTCAGGAAAGCTGCGAGATAAGTTTCCGCTCCTACCTGCGTGAACAGGGCAAAGGCGATCGGGTGCTTGAACCGGTGCGCAGCCACGAACGCGCCGATGTCGCGCGCCAGGTTACGGAAGAGATGCTGCAACAGTACCCCGATCTCAAGGCCATTTACGCGCCCTGCGGCGGCGTGGAAGGGATTGTCGCCGCCCTGCGCGCGCGCCAGCGCCAGCATCAGGTCACCCTGATTTGTCATGGCCCGGTGGATAGCGGCGAGCTGGCGCTAATTGACGGCACTATCGATCTCATGCTTACCCATCGGCTTGACGAATTTGCCGCCGCCACCATCAACGCGTTTGTCCACGCCGCCAGCCAGCCGCAGGTGGCGTTTATCAACGCTCTGCAGCCGTTTGACCTCCTCACTAAAGAAAACCTCTGATTGCCGCAGGCGCGGGTAAAGTCGCCGCGCCCCGCTTCAGCGCTGCATTTGATAAAAAACTATCATTTATGTTATCAAAATAAACCTTGAATACCATCAAAGAATTTAAATTTCATCATTGTTGGATATGAAATTTTCATTCAATACTGGTCATGTTTTCTCCTCATCTGAAAAGGAAGCCATCATGACCATACATATTGCCAACGCGCCGTGCAGCTGGGGCGTCGATGATCCCAAAAACCCTTATCTGCCGCCGTGGTCCAAGGTACTGGAAGAAGCGGCGACCGCCGGTTATAAAAGCATTGAACTGGGCCCGTGGAGCTATCTGCCGACCCGGGCCGATGAACTCAGCGCAGCGCTGAATAAACAGGGGCTGTCGCTGGTTGCCGGAACGATCTTCGACGATCTGGTCAGCGAAGAGAACTTCGCGAATATTGTCGAACTGACGCATAACCTCTGCCGCAACCTTTCGCAGGTGCCGTCGGCGGAAAAGACGCCGGGCAACCCCTTCCAGCCGCCTTATCTGGTCATTATTGATTTCGGCAATCCGCAGCGGGCGAAATATGCAGGGCGCGGCGAGCGGGCTCCCCGCCTGTCACCCGCCGACTGGCAGCGGATGGTCGACCACATTGTGACCATCAGCCGACTGGCGTGGCAGGAGTACGGCGTTCGCCCGGTTATCCATCCTCACGCCGGCGGCTGCATTGAGTTTGCCGATGAAATCGATCTGCTGGCGGCGCAAATCCCCCATGACGTAGCCGGTTTATGTCTCGACACCGGCCATCTCTTCTATTCGGGCATGGACCCCATCAGCTGGCTGGATCGCCATTTTGATCGCCTTGACTACCTGCACTTTAAAGATGTCGACCCGCAGGTGTTCAGGAGCGTGATTTCCCGCGGCATCGACTTCTTCTCCGCCTGCGCGGAGGGGGTGATGTGCCCGCTCGGCAGCGGCGCCATTGATTATCCGGCGGTGCGCGCCTTTCTCGACAAGCGGGGCTATCAGGGCTGGATCACCATTGAGCAAGAGCGCGATCCGCGCAACGTCGAGGGCAGCCTGCAGGCGGTCACGGAAAGCCTGCGCTACCTGCGCTCGGTTGGTTTTTAATCGGGAGAAAACACATGATTAACGGTATTAAACCTGTTGGCCGCTCCTTGCGCTGGGGCATGGTGGGCGGCGGCGGAAGCAGCCAGATTGGCTATATTCACCGCTCTGCGGCGCTGCGTGACGGATCGTTTACCCTGCTGGCCGGAGCCTTTGATATTGACCCCCGGCGCGGGCGCGAGTTTGGCCAGCAGCTGGGCGTGGAGGCCGGGCGCTGTTACCCCGACTACGAAACGTTGTTTCGCGAAGAGGCGGCGCGGGAAGACGGCATTGAAGCGGTCTCCATCGCCACGCCAAACAACACTCACTACGCCATTTGCCGCGCGGCGCTGGAGGCCGGACTGCATGTGGTCTGCGAAAAACCGCTCTGTTTTACCGGCGAAGAGGCCGACGCGCTGGTGGCCCTGAGCGAAAAACAGCGCAAAATCATCGGCGTCACCTACGGCTACGCCGGGCATCAGCTGATTCTGCAGGCGCGGCAGATGATTGAACAGGGGCTGCTGGGCGAGATCCGCATCATCAATATGCAGTTCGCCCACGGTTTCCATAACCAGCCGGTAGAGCAGGATAACCCCAGCACCCGCTGGCGGGTGGACCCGAAATTCGTCGGCCCCAGCTACGTGCTGGGCGATCTGGCCACCCACCCGCTGTTCCTGGCGGAGACCATGGCGCCGAAGCTTAATATCACTCGCCTGATGTGCTCCCGCCAGAGCTTTGTCAAAAGCCGCGCGCCGCTGGAGGATAACGCGCATGTGCTGATGGAGTACGACAACGGCGCCGTAGGGTCGATGTGGTGCTCGGCGGTCAACAGCGGCTCAATGCACGGACAGAAAGTCCGCATCGTCGGGGAGAAAGCCAGCCTGGAGTGGTGGGATGAACAGCCGAACCAGCTGCGCTACGAAATTCAGGGCGAGCCGGTGCGCATCCTCGAACGCGGAATGTCCTATCTCGATCCGCTGGCCCTCCAGGACGACCGGATCGGCGGCGGCCATCCCGAAGGGCTGTTTGAGGCCTGGTCGAATCTGTATCGCCGCTTTGCCATCGCCATGGATGCCACCGACCGTCGCGACGCCGCTTTGCTGGAAAACTTCTGGTATCCGGATGCCAGAGCCGGGGCGCTCGGCGTGCACTGGGTCGAGAAGTGCGTACGTTCAGCAGACAGCGGCGCCAGCTGGGTAGAATTTCACTGATCCTTTGATAATACGCGCCCGGCAAGGCATCAGCCGCCGCCGGGCTGCCGCGATGTACAAAGCCCTTTCTCGCGACACTCACACGTGACAACGTCACCTTTCCTCATAAAATTCACAGCATTGTAATCAAAAAGGGAATGTCGTATAACAGGGGCCAAACCGAGGGGTGTCCCGTGAGGGCTGAGATGGCGTAAGCCGAACCCTTTGAACCTGATCTGGGTCATGCCAGCGAAGGGACGGGTCGGCATTTCCGCCAGTTTTGCGCCATTGCCTGTTCACACTTCTTTCAGCACGCCCGGATCTCCCTTTTTTCAGGAGGTCCTGTGATTCTTCCCGCGTTTACCCAGGGTATTTATGGTCGTCTGCGTCAGCAGGCCGGCGCCGACTGGCAGCACTACGTCGCCCACCCCTTCCTGCGCCAGCTCGCCAACGGTACCCTCCCCGAGCCCGCTTTTCGCCGCTATCTGACGCAGGACTATCTATTTCTGATCCACTTCGCCCGCAGCTACGCCCTGCTGGTCAGCAAGCTGCGCACCCTGGCGGAAATGCGCGCTGCCGCCGCGTCGATGAACGCCATTCTCGACGAACTGCCGCTCCACGTTGGCTACTGCCGGGAATGGGAGCTGGATGAAGCGACGATGGCCGCCGAAACGGAAGCCGCGGAAACCGTCAACTACACCCGCTACGTACTGGACATCGGCCACTCCGGCGACGCCCTGGATCTGCTGGCGGCGCTGATGCCCTGCGTTGCCGGCTACGCGGAAATCGGCCTCGGCCTGCTGCACGATCCGGCGACCCGGCTGACCGCCAATCCTTATGCCTCGTGGATCCGCAACTACGGCGATGAGGGTTACCTGAACGGCGTCAATAACGCCATCGGCCTGCTGGAAACCCTCTGGCGGCAGCGCGGCGGTGAGGCGCGTTTCGCTGAACTCAGCGCTATTTTCACCACCGCCACGCGTCTGGAGGCTAACTTCTGGCAGATGGGCCTTAACGCCGTCGCGGAGCGCCCGGCGTGACGGCTCCCGGAATTGAGGTGCGCGGCCTGGGCCTGCGCTTTGGCTCGCGGCAGATCTTCGACAATCTGACGTTCACTATCCCCGGCGGCCAGTGGGTATCGCTGCTGGGGGCCAGCGGCGCCGGAAAGACCAGCCTGCTGCGTATTATCGCCGGGCTGGCAAAAGCCACCGCCGGTGAGGTTCGCGCCAGCGACGGGCAGCCAATAAACAAGCGGCTGGCGTGGATGGGGCAAAAAGATCTGCTGTATCCGTGGTTAAGCGTGCGCGACAACGTCTCGCTTGGCGCGCGTCTGCGCGGGGAGCGCGTGGACCATCGGCGGGTTGCCGCGCTGTTACAGCAGGTTGGCCTTGAACACTGCGCCGGCGACCGCCCGGCCGCCCTCTCAGGCGGCATGCGCCAGCGTGCGGCGCTGGCGCGTACGCTCTACGAAGACCGGCCCATCGTGCTGATGGACGAGCCCTTTTCCGCGCTCGACACGATTACCCGCACGCGCATTCAGACCCTTGCCGCCGGGCTGCTGGTAAACCGCACCGTCGTGCTGATCACCCACGACCCGATGGAAGCCTGCCGCCTGAGCCACCGTCTGCTGGTCCTTTCCCCCGCTCCCGGCGGGATTGACGACGGGCATCACCTCTCCGGCATGCCGCCGCGCGCGCCGGACGACCCGGCGCTGTTGGCCAGCCAGGCGGAGCTGCTGCAACAGCTCATAAGGGCTAACGGATGAGCGCAAAACTGTTTCGCGCCGCCGTGGTGTTCTGCGGCCTGCTGCTGCTCTGGTGGCTGGCGACCCGCAGCGGCATTCCCGCTTTCCTGCTGCCTTCCCCCTCGGCGGTGGCAAGCGCTCTGTGGGTCAACCGCGCGTACCTCGGCGAACATACGCTGATCACATTAAGCGAGATCCTCAGCGGCCTCGCGCTCGGCGTTCTGCTCGGCGTGATCCTGGCGCTGTGCATGATTGTCTCGCCTCGCCTTCAGCGCTGGCTGATGCCGCTGGTGCTGACCAGTCAGGCGATCCCGGTTTTCGCCCTTGCCCCGCTGCTGGTGCTGTGGTTCGGTTTCGGCATGAGCGCTAAGGTCATGATGGCGGTGCTGGTGATTTTCTTTCCCGTCACCTCAGCGTTTTTTGACGGTCTGCGCCGGGTTAACCACGACTATCTCGATCTGGCACGCACGATGGGGGCCTCTTTTGGCGCGCAGCTGCGCCACGTTCGCCTGATGGCTGCCCTTCCGGCCCTCGGTTCCGGCCTGCGGATGGCGGCCGCCGTCGCCCCCATCGGGGCGATCATCGGCGAATGGGTCGGTTCAGCCGAAGGATTGGGCTACGTGATGCTTAACGCCAACGCCCGTCTGCAAACCGATATCTGCTTTGCGGCCCTGTTTATTCTGGTGCTACTGACCGTCCTGCTCTGGCTGGCGGTGGATGCTTTCTTACACCGGCTGATTAACTGGACGCCGGAATAACGCTCTTAAATAAAAGGACTAATCATGCGTAAACGTGTTTATGCCGGTATGACGATTGCCGCGCTGTTCAGCGGTCAGGCGCTGGCCAACGAGAAACTCACCCTGGTGCTGGACTGGTATATCAATCCCGACCACGCGCCGATCCTGGTGGCCGAACAGATTGGCGCCTTTAAAGACGCGGGGCTGGACGTCAAGATTGTGCCGCCGTCCGACCCGGCGCTGCCGCCGCGGCTGGTCGCCGCCCGCCAGGCGGACCTGGCGATTACCTACCAGCCGCAGGTGCATTTTTTTGCTGATGAAGGGCTGCCGCTGGTCCGCGTCGGCACGCTGATTAATTCGCCGCTGAATACGGTGATCGCGCTGGATAAAAGCATAAAATCTCCCGCCGATCTGCAGGGCAAAAAAGTGGGGTATTCGGTGAGCGGCATCGAACAGGCGACGCTGGCCACCATGGCGCAGCATGCGAAAATCGATCCCAAAAGCATCAAGCTCATCAATGTTAACTTCCAGCTGACCAGCGCCCTGCTGGCCGGACAGGTCGACGCGGTCATTGGCGGCTATCGTAATATCGAAGCGCTGGAGCTGAAGCTGCAGGGGAAAGATCCGCAGGTGATGAACGTTGAGGATTACGGCGTACCGGCCTACGACGAGCTGGTGATTGTCGCCAACCGGGATGAAGTCCACGCGGCGAAAATCAGGGCCTTCCTCAAGGCGCTGCAAAAAGGCGTCGCTTACCTGCGCGCTCACCCGCAGGAAACCTGGCAGACGTTTGCCGCCGCGCATCCCGAGCTCAACACCGAACTGAACAAGCAGGCATGGCTGAAAACCCTTCCTCTGTTTGCCAGCGATCCCGCGGCGCTGGATAAACCACGGTATGAAGCTTATGAACAGTTTTTATATAACAATAAGTTGGTGAAAAAAGTCACACCTTTAACAAATTATGCGGTTGAGCTGCATTGAGTCATGCCATTGCTGGCGGAAACTTTTCGCCAGCAATGCCCGCCCGGCAGTATTAAAAAACGAGAAACTTCCTCACTAATAATTACAATTTTAAAGGTCTTTTATCCTTTAAAACACCTGATTTAAATCAAATGGTTACGTTGGTTTTTGCCTGTGTAAAAATAACGTAAATATACCTTAATCAATAAAACGTTGAATGCGTATCTAAAAAGCCATATATTGTGCCCGCTTTAATGCATGGCGATTCAATTTCTTACACCAATTTATTCAACCAGCGCTCAACCGTAACGCTGGTTGTGGGAGTGATATGATGACGGATAAAGTCCGTATTGATACTTTAGGCGCAGATTTATTAGATGCAAACAACGATACCTTTTTGGCCCGTCAGGCTGAATTCGAATCGAATGTCAGGAGCTACCCGCGCAAGCTGCCCCTTGCGATTACCAAAGCGGAAGGCGTCTGGCTGACCGATGCGGATAATAAACAGTATCTGGACTGCCTTGCCGGCGCAGGTACTCTGGCACTCGGCCACAACCACCCTGATGTGCTGCAGAGCATCCAAAGTGTCATTACCAGCGGCTTGCCGTTACATACTCTCGATCTGACCACTCCGTTAAAAGATCGCTTCTCTGAATACCTGCTTTCCCTGCTGCCGGGCGAAGGCAAAGAATACTGCCTGCAGTTCACCGGTCCGTCCGGCGCTGACGCCGTGGAAGCGGCGCTGAAGCTGGCGAAAAAATACACCGGCCGTTCTTCCGTGATCAGCTTCTCCGGCGGCTACCATGGAATGACCCACGGCGCGCTGTCCGTCACCGGCAACC
This sequence comes from Klebsiella sp. CB_Kp196, assembly GCF_040061575.1. Classification (NCBI taxonomy): domain Bacteria; kingdom Pseudomonadati; phylum Pseudomonadota; class Gammaproteobacteria; order Enterobacterales; family Enterobacteriaceae; genus Klebsiella; species Klebsiella sp. CB_Kp196. The sequence goes on along the minus strand of NZ_JBEAFH010000037.1, from coordinate 89,457 downwards.
TGTCGCCAAAAGCGGCGGTTAACGGCATGATGCCGGAAGTGCAGTTTATGCCTTACCCGCACCAGTACCGCTGCCCGCTGGGTATCGGCGGTGAAGCCGGCGTGAAAGCGCTGACTTACTACTTCGAAAACCTGATCAATGACGTCGAAAGCGGCGTGCGTAAACCGGCGGCGGTGATCCTGGAAGCCGTTCAGGGTGAAGGCGGCGTGAACCCGGCTCCGGTCGAGTGGCTGCAGCGCATCCGTAAAGTGACTCAGGAACACGGCATTCTGCTGATCATCGATGAAGTTCAGGCTGGCTTTGCGCGTACCGGTAAATTCTTCGCCTTCGAACACGCGGGCATCGAGCCGGACATTATCGTGATGTCGAAAGCCGTTGGCGGCGGTCTGCCGCTGGCCGTTCTCGGTATCAAAAAGCAGTTCGACGCCTGGGAACCGGGTCACCATACCGGCACCTTCCGCGGCAACCAGCTGGCGATGGCCACCGGCCTGACCACCCTGCGCCACCTGAAAGACAATAACATTGCGGATAAAACCGCCGCTCAGGGCGAATGGCTGAAAGGCAAGCTGGCCGAGATGCAGAAACGCTATCCGGTTATCGGCCACGTTCGCGGTCTGGGCCTGATGATCGGCATCGAGATCGTTAAACCGAACGAAGCGCCGGACCACATGGGCTGCTACCCGGCGGATGGCGAACTCTCCGCGCTGCTGCAGAAGAAATGCTTCGAAGCGGGTCTGATCCTCGAGCGCGGCGGTCGCCACGGCTGCGTGCTGCGTCTGCTGCCGTCCCTGCTGATCAGCAACGCTGAGCTGGAAATTTTCTTCGACAAATTTGAACAGGCCCTGCTGGCCGCCGGCGTAAAACCGGTCTGAGTGGAGTAAGTGACCGCAATGTCCAAGTTGAATCCGATTCTTGCTGGTTCCGCGCAAAGTATTGATGCCTACCAGCAAGCGATCGCCCAGACCAGCCAGGCGGTAGCGCAGTGGCTGCAGCAGCCTGAAATGTATCAGGGGAAAAGCGTTGACGAACTGCGTGAGCGAATCACCCTTGATTTCAACGAACAGGGTCTGGGCAACCAGGCGGCGATTGAACGTGCGATCGAGTACTTCCTGAAAGACAGCCTGTCGGTACATCACCCGCAGTGCGTGGCGCATCTGCACTGCCCGAGCCTGGTGATTAGCCAGGCGGCGGAAGTGCTGATTAACGCCACCAACCAGAGCATGGACTCCTGGGACCAAAGCCCGTCAGCCACCATCATCGAGATCAAGCTGATTGAATGGCTGCGCGCTCAGGTCGGCTACGGCGCCGGCGATGCGGGCGTTTTCACCAGCGGCGGCACCCAGAGCAACATGATGGGCCTGATGCTGGCGCGCGATGCCTTCTTTGCCCGCCGGGGTCATTCCATCCAGCAGGATGGTCTGCCGGGCGATATTCGTCAGTACAAAGTGCTGTGTTCAGAAAACGCCCACTTCTCGGTGCAGAAGAACATGGCGCTGATGGGCCTCGGCTACCGTTCCGTGACGCTGGTGAAAACCGACGAATTCGCGCGGATGGACGTGGCGGATCTGAAAGCGAAAATCGCCGAGGCGCAGGCTAACGGCGAACAGATTATGGCCATCGTTGCCACCGCCGGCACCACCGACGCGGGGGCAATCGACCCGCTGCGCGAGATTGCGGCCGTCGCGGCAGAGCACCAGATCTGGCTGCACGTTGACGCGGCCTGGGGCGGCGCGCTGCTGATGTCCGAGAAGTATCGCGATCGTCTGGACGGCATTGACTTAGTGGACTCCATCACCCTGGATTTCCACAAGCAGTTCTTCCAGACCATCAGCTGCGGCGCGTTTCTGTTAAAAGAAGCCCGTCACTATGAGCTGATGCGCTATCAGGCGGCCTATTTGAACTCTGAGTTCGATGAAGAGCACGGCGTACCGAACCTGGTATCCAAATCGCTGCAGACCACCCGCCGCTTCGACGCGCTGAAGCTGTGGATGGGCCTGGAGGCGCTGGGCCAGAAGCAGTACGCGGAAATCATCGATCACGGCGTGACGATGGCGCTGAACGTGGCGGATTACGTCAAAACGCAGCCGACACTGGAGCTGGTCATGCAGCCGCAGCTGGCGAGCGTGCTGTTCCGTTCCCGTCCGCAGCAGATGGCGGGCAGCGACGATGCCGCGATCGCCCTGCTCAACCAGCGGGTTGGCGATGCGCTGCTGGCTTCCGGTCGCGCTAACGTCGGCGTGACCGAGCACAACGGCGTCACCTGTCTGAAGCTGACGCTGCTGAACCCGATCGTGACGTTAGAGGACGTGAAGGTGCTGCTGAGTCTGGTAGAGCGTACCGCCCAGGAGCTGCTGGCGCAGTAAATGTGTTTTCGCATTAACCTTGAAAGCCGATAACTCACCTTATCGGCTTTTTTAATGGTTTTTCGCCCTGAATTTGTGACGTTGTCACGATATTGAGGCTACCGGCCTGAAGATGGCTGTGAACCTGTAGCCCGGACAGGTGCGCAGCACCGCCTCCGGGTATTCTGCCACTCAGCGCTCTTCTCCCGGGGGCGGCGCAAAGCGCCTGCCCGGGCTACCGGCCCGATGATAGCTGTGCGCAGCACTGCCTTCCAAAGGCGTTGTATCTGCGCCGGGCGTGACATGGCGGGATGTTGTCGCACCGTGTATCGACTCTCCTTTCCGATACACGGTGCGACAAACTCACGATCGCGACAGGTAACGGGCCGCGGGTTCAGATTGCGCAAAGCCGGGGAGCATGGCCTGACGCGTCGCGTTCAGCGTCTGCCACTGCGTTTCATCATGCAGCGGCGGTATGGTCACCGATTCGCGGCGGTCGAACCCCACCAGGGCGGCATCCACCAGTTTATCCACCTCCATGACGCCGGGAATGGTATCCACGTCTTTGCCGCTGTGCTGCCAAATCTCGGTGCGCGTTGCCGCCGGCAGTACCGCTTGAACGTATACGCCTTTCGCGCTCAGCTCAACGTCGAGTCCCTGCGAGAGAAACAGCACAAAGGCTTTCGTGGCGCCGTAGACGGTCAACCCCATTTCCGGACCCAGCCCAACGACCGATGCAATGTTGACAATCGCCCCCTCTGCGGCCTCGGCCAGACGCGGCGCGATCGCGTTCGCCAGGCGAGCCACAGAGGTCACGTTGAGGGTAATCAGGCGAGTGATATCGTCACTGCTCTGGTGGAGGAAATCACCGGGAATCGAGGTGCCGGCATTGTTGACCAGAATCCTGATACGCGCGTCTTCCCGCAGCCGCTGCTCCACGGCGGCGATGTCGCTATCCTGGGTTAAGTCGGCCTGCAGGATGTCGACCTGAACGCCGGTTTCGTCGCGCAGCCGCTCGGCCAGCGCCGTCAGCCGCTCGTGATTACGCGCGACCAGCACCAGGTCATGGCCGCGGCGGGCAAAACGTTCGGCATAGACTGCGCCAATTCCGGTCGATGCGCCGGTTACCAGCACCGCTGATTCACTGCTCATAGGTGTACTCCTCAATTTATACATGATTGTCGTCATGTATAATGGCACGGGCTGTGTATGCTGTAAATAATGTTATATGATGGTCATCATAAATAATTTCGCAGCAGGACGACGCCATGAGAGTGAGCAGAAAACAGGTTGAAGAGAATAAGCAGACAATCCTGACCGCCGCCGGGCGGTTGTTTCGCGAGCGGGGTTTTGACGCGGTCACGGTCACCGATATTATGAAATCAGCCGGTCTGACCCACGGCGGATTCTACGGCTACTTCAAATCGAAGGATGACCTGATCGCCCAAACCCTCGCGGAACTGAAGATAGAGAACGACGCGGCGAAAAACGACGTCGTCGCGCAAATCGAGCGTTATCTTTCCCCCGAACATCGGGATAATTTTGCCAGCGGCTGCCCGCTGGCGGCGCTGGCGGCGGAAACCATCCGCCAGTCCGAACCCGCGCGTGACGAAATGAGCGCGCGGCTGCAGCAACAGATAGCGCAGCTCAGTGAAGCGATGGATGAACGGGACGCTCAAGCCAGCCGCCGCGCGGCGATTGGCAGCTGGTCGGCCATGGTCGGCGCGTTAATTCTGGCGCGGATGACCGCGGATTCAACGTTTTCCGACGAAATCCTCGGTGAAACGGCGGCCTGGCTCGCGGAAAAACAGCGCTGAGGTTAAGCCGGGTTCAGGTCTGGCTGCAGGTAGCCTGCGACAAAGCGGGTCAGAATCGCCGAGGCCACCGGGCTCTCCACAACGTCACGACTCAGCCTGTCCGGGTCAACCCCCTCGTTGCGCAGCGCCGCCTGGCGGAACGCGATCAGCGAGCGGGCAATCGCCGGGGTGATCTCCGGATGAAACTGCGTAGAAACGGCATGCGTGCCGTAGCGTACAATCTGGTGAGGGTCGTGCTGCGACGAAGCCAGCACCTTCGCCCCTGGCGGTAATCGGGTGACCGTTTGCATATGCGTGAGGTGCGCGCTGAACGGCGCCGGGTGGTCAGCCAGCAGACGATCCGCCAGGCCGTGTGCGGACAGCGAAATGGTTTTACTTCCGGCTTCGCGTCCGGCTGGATGGTAGTCCACCTCCCCCCCCAGGGCGTGCGCCATCAGCTGATGCCCGTAGCAAACGCCAAACAGCGGCATCTCTATCGCCATCGCCTCGCGGATCCAGGCCGCGGTCATTTCACTCCACGGCAGGCGTTCGGTCACCATATCCCAGGAGCCGGTAATCACCGCGATGGTCGCGTTATCCGGCGCGGGAAGCGGCTCTCCGGCATAGACGCGCGCCACGCTGATTTTTTTGCGCCACGGCGCCAGTAAATTGCCAAACCAGAGGGGAAGATCGCCGTGGTCGGAGACGATTTCATCCGGCGGAGTCCCGGTTTGTACAAGAAGAAGCGTATTTCGGCTTAACGACATCAGAGCGCCTTTTTTCACAGCAATACAGAACGCTACTATGAGCAAAAGCGCCGGCGGCGGCAAATAACCAATCCGCTAACGCTTATGCTCAGAGTGAATAACGTTTACTGCGCGTCGGCGCTCTCCACCTGCGGCACCGTCGACGTCGCGCCCTGTTCCGCCGGCGCGTTGGCCGGGTCGAAGATATGGTCGAGGATGGCGCGCGCCGTCGGCCCCGCAACCACGCCATCGCCGCCACCGTTCTCCAGAATCAGCGCCATCGCCACCTTCGGATGCTGATAGGGGGCAAACTGGGTATAGAAGATATGGTCGCGCAGGCGCACCGGGATCATCTTCGCGTTGTAGGTCTGGTTCTCCTTCAGGCTGAAGACCTGGGACGTCCCGGATTTTGCGGCGATCTGGTACGGCGCGGTATGGAACAGCTTATAGCCGGTGCCGTTTGGCAGGTTCGCCATGCCGTACATGCCGTTGCGCACCACGCCCCAGTACGGCGAATGCGGATCGCCAACCTGCGGCAGATCCTGCGGCGGCTGATAGCGCTCGACCTTATTACCCTGCTTCATGGAGTAAAGCAGATGCGGATTTTGCACTTTGCCGTTGTTAATCAGGGTCGTCAGCGCCTTGACCATCTGGATCGGCGTGGCAATCCAGTAGCCCTGACCGATACCGACGGAAATGGTATCCCCCTGATACCACGGTTTTTTATGCACCCGCTGTTTCCACTCCCGGCTCGGCAGCACCCCGGCATACTCTTCGTTAAGATCGATGCCGGTAGACTGACCGTAGCCAAACTTGCTTAGCCACTCGTGAATGCGGTCGATACCCATCTCAAACGCCACCTGATAGAAGAAGGTATCCGCAGATTCTTCTATCGCTTTGGTGACGTTAAGCATGCCGTGGCCGCTCTTCAGCCAGTCGCGGTAGCGGCGCTGGGTCCCCGGCAGCGTCCAGGTCGGCGCGCCGAAGAAGGAAGTGGTTGGCGTGATCACGCCCGCCGACAGCGCCGACAGCGCCATGTAGGGCTTCACCGTCGACGCGGGCGGATAGAGCCCCTGGGTGACCCGGTTAATCAGCGGCCGGTCCGGGTTATCGAGCAGCGAACGGTAGGCCTGATAGCCGATGCCCCTGACAAAGGGATTGGGATCGTAGCTGGGGCTCGACACCATGGCCAGCACGCCGCCATCGCGCGGATCGACGGCCACTACCGCCGCGCGCTGCCCCTTCAGCACCGACTCGATATACTGCTGCAGGTGCAGATCCAGCGTCAGGTAGATGTTCTTCCCGGCCACCGGCGGGACCTCTTTTAGCAGACGCACGACCCGCCCGTGGTTATCCACTTCCACTTCCTGATAGCCGGTGGTGCCGTGCAGCGCTTTCTCGTAGTAGCCTTCAATGCCCTGCTTGCCGATATTGTGGTCGGCGGCGTAGTTCTCTTCTTCCCCGGCTTTGGCCAGCTTTTGCAGATCGCTGTCGTTGATCTTCGAGACATAGCCAACCACGTGCGCCAGTTCGGCGCCGTAGGGGTAAGCGCGCTGCTGATAGCTCTCCACCGTGACGCCGGGGAAATGAAACTCATTGACCGCAAAACGCGCTACTTCAACATCGCTCAGGTCCGATTTTAACGTCACCTCTTTGTAGCGGCTGTTGTGGTGCATATCGTCGCGGAAGTCGGCGATATCCTGCGGGGTTAAATCAACGATCGGCGTCAGCTGCTGCAGCAGCGCCGTCATATCGGCGATTTTGCTCGGGATCACCTGCAAACGGTAGAGGGTAATATTTTGTACCAGCGGGATGCCGTTGCGGTCGAAAATCAGCCCCCGGCTCGGCGCGATGGGCAGCATTTTAATGTCGTTCTGGTTTGAACGCGTCTGATAAAAGTCGTGCTGATCCACCTGCAGGCGGTAAAGATTAAGGATCAGGATGGCGAAGCAAATCACCACCAGTAGAAACGCAATGACGGCACGGCGGATAAATAGCATCTTTTCCGCTGAATGGTCGCGAATTTCATCTCTCATTAGGGACATTAGCGGTCATTTACCTGGGTTACAAAGTGCCTGAAAAGGGAAAAGCGGGGAAGAATAGCGTTATCGCAGCGGGAGCCCTACCGAAAGGTTGCTAATGATCTGGCAGAAATGTTTCAGCATGTTAGAAATTTAAGGTGACACTGTCACCAACCCCCTCCATCAAAAAGCGATGGAGGGGTTGTAGTTTAACGTGCCAGCCAGGCGTGCCAGCCGCCGTAGGCGGTAATCTCCGTGGCTTCGCCTAATCCGTTGGCTTCGCAGATAAAGCCCGCTAACCGGCGTCCGTCGGCAAGCTCAACTTTTCCCAGGCCTAGCGGCGCGGGGATGGCCGCCAGCAGCGAACCGACCTCCGCGCTGGGTAGCTCCCACACTTCAACCGCGATCGACGCCCCGCCGCTATCGGCGCGAACCATCGCCGGGCGTTTGCCGTCCGCGAGAGCGTATAAACGATAGTGCGGCGCGCTGCGGGTCGCCTGCAGCAGCCTACCGCCCCGCGCCAGCAGCTGGCCGTTAAGCGGCAGGCCAGAGAGATGAGCGCCGCAAACAACCAGCGCCATTCGGTCATGGCCGGCGACGCGTTCAGGCGGCGGGGTCTCCAGCCGCGCTCCGCCCGGCAGCGGCAGCCGCTCAGCGCGCTGAAACGCATCGGCCAGGCCCAGTAAATACTGGTCGGTAAAGGCCCGGCCAAACAGCGTGACGCCCGAAGGCAATCCGTCCGGCATAAATCCGCATGGCACGCTCACCGCGGCATAGTCCAGCAGGTTCATAAAGTTGGTGTAGTACCCGAGATCGGCGTTGCGCGCGATCGGCTCCGCCTCCAGCTCGTCAAGCGTCACCGGGCGCGGATAGGTGGGCGTCAGCACGCAGTCCAGGGTCTCGAGTATCGCGTCGCACCGGGCTTTGTACTGCTGTAGCTGATAGATCGCCGTAAAGGTCGCCGTGGCGTCGGTGCCCGGCGCTTTTGCCAGCACGTCGCGAATAACCGGCAGCACCGCCTCCGGCTGCCGCGCCATCAGCGGACCGACCACCGCGTAGCGTTCGGCGACCCACGGCCCGTCATACAGCAGCCGGGCTGCCGCCAGAAACGGCGTGAAATCAATCTCAACTGCCACCCCGCCCAGCGCCGTCAGCCGTTGCCGGGCCTGGGAAAACAGGCGTTCGCTTGCGCGGCAGCCGAGGAAATTGAGCTCGCGCGGAACGCCAAAACGAAACCCCGCGGACGGCCTGCCGAACGCCTGACGGCTGTTCCACTGAGGATTACGGCGGCTCCAGGCGTCCTGCGGATCGCACTGTGCGACGAGCGCCAGCAGCTGGCTGGCCTCGTCGGCGGTGGGGCTGAAAAAGGTCACGCAGTCTAACGTACGACAGGCGGGGACCACCCCTGCGGTGGATATCAGCCCTTTACTGGCCTTCAGACCCACCAGGTTATTCAGCCCTGCCGGGACGCGGCCGCTACCGGCGGTATCCGTGCCCAACGAGAAGCTGGCAACGCCCAGCGCCACCGCCAGCGCGGAACCGGCGCTGGAACCGCCGGAGGGATACTCCGCATGATAGCTATTGCGGCAGCGACCGTACGGCGATCGGGTACCGTTCAGGCCGGTAGCGAACTGATCGAGATTGGTTTTACCGACCGGCACGGCGCCCAGCGCAATCAGCTGAGCGACAATCGTCGCGCTCTGCTCCGCCCGATACGCAAACGCCGGACAGGCCGCGGTGGTGACAATCTCCGCCAGATCGATATTGTCTTTGATGGCGAACGGCACGCCGTACAGCGGCAGCGCGGCCGGCGAAAGGCCATCCAGCGCCGCCAGAAATGGCTCCTGCTCCTCTTCGCTCAGAATATGGATAAACAACCGGAACTCGGGGTTCAGCGCCTGCGCCCGCTGGCGGATGTCCGCCAGCACGCTGCGCGGTGTGGTTTTACCGGTGCGGTAACGCTCCGCCAGGGTTGCCAGGCGTAAATCAAACGTCTGCTGCATCATGCCTTCTCCTCAATAATCACCGCCACCCGCTGTCCGGCGCGTACCGCGCTGCCCGGCTGCACGTGAACCTGTTGAATAACGCCATCGCAGGGGGCCAGCAGCGGGATCTCCATCTTCATCGACTCCAGCACGACCAGCACATCCCCCGCGCGGACCCGGCTGCCTGCCGCCGTTTGTACTTGCCACAGGTTTCCGGAAATCGGGCTTTCCACCCCCTGTTCGCCCTGCCGCAGCGGCGCGTCTCCGCCCTCATCCACGGCGCTCTCCTGGCTGTCAAAATGGGCCTGCCCGCTGGCTATCCAGCGATCGCGTTCGGCGTTAAACGCCTGCTGCTGATGCTCGCGAAACGCGCCGATGCTGTGCGCTTCACGGCGGAGAAACTGCTGGTATTCCGCCAGCCGCAGCGTGCTGTGCTCAATGCGCAGCGGGTAGCGTCCGAGCGGGAAATCGCGGCGAATCTGCAGCAGCTCTTCGGCCGAAACCGGATAGAAACGCAGTTGGTCGAAGAAACGCAGCAGCCAGGGTTTGCCGGCAAAATCCGCTACTTCGCGATAGCGATTCCACATCTGCAGGGTCCGGCCAACGAACTGATAGCCGCCGGGCCCCTCCATGCCGTAGACGCACAGATAGGCCCCGCCGATGCCGACCGAGTTTTCCGCCGTCCAGGTGCGCGCCGGGTTGTACTTGGTGGTAACCAGGCGATGGCGCGGGTCAAGCGGCGTCGCCACCGGCGCGCCGAGATAAACATCGCCCAGCCCCATCACCAGATAGCTGGCGTCAAATACCGTATTCCATACCGCCTGTTCATCGGGCAGATCGTTGATGCGACGGATAAATTCCAGATTACTCGGGCACCAGGGCGCGTCCTGGCGCACGGTGGTCATATATTTATCGATTGCCCTGCGGCAGGCCGGATCGTCCCAGGAGAGCGGCAGATGCACCACGCGCGTCGGCACCTGCAGATCGTCACTCAGGCAGACCGTGGACCACTCGCCGCGCACCCACGCCAGCAGCGTCTCAAGGGGCAACGTTTCCGGCTGAAAATGGATTTGCAGCGAGCGAATCCCCGGGGTGATATCGATCGCGCCGTCTCTTGATTGCGCTTCCAGGGCCTGCATCAGGGCGTGAATGCGGAAACGCAGAACCAGATCCAGCTCCGGCTCCCCGGCTTCCAGCAGCAGATGCGTATCGCCGGAGAGTCGCGCCACCAGGCGTTTGTCCGCCTCGCCGCAGGTCATCACGACAGGCGACGTCAGCGGCACGGGCTGCCAGGCTATCGCCTGGTGACTTAGGGTCGCCAGCTCGGCGCGCCGCCCTTCCGCCAGCCGCCGGGCGGTGGGTAAATCCACCGCCACGAAACGTACCTTATCCCCGGCCTTGAGCTGGCCTAACTGCCAGAGGTCGGCTTCAATCACCGTGACCGGGCAGACAAAACCGCCGAGGCTCGGCCCATCCGGTCCAAGGATCACCGGCATATCGCCGGTAAAATCGACCGCGCCCACCGCGTAAGGGTTATCGTGAATATTCGACGGATGCAGCCCCGCTTCGCCGCCGCTGTCGCGGGCCCACAGCGGCTTGGGGCCAATCAGGCGCACGCCGGTGCGGCTGGAGTTAAAGTGGACCGCCCACTCCGTGGCGAAGAACGTCGCAATATATTCCGGCGCAAAGAATTCCGGCGCGCCGTGGGGGCCGTAAATCACCCGCAGCGTCCGCACCTCAGCCAGCGCCGTGCGTAGCGTGGCGGGTAGTTGATCCCCGCTTCTGGCGGCGGCGTGCGGCGCCAGATGCAGCACGTCGCCTCCGCGCAGCGCCCGTCCGCCGTGGCCGCCAAACTGGCCGAGGGTAAAGGTGCTTTTACTCCCCAGATAGTCCGGTACCTGAATGCCGCCGCTCAGGCAGAGATAGCTTCTGACTCCCGCGCCGCTTATCGCGCCCAGCTTCAGGGTCGCCCCCGCCGGAATAGTCAATACGCAGTCCAGCGGCTGGTCTACGCCATCGAGCGTCACCGCCAATGGCGCGCCGCACACCACCGCCTGAACGTCGGTATTAAATTTCAGGGTCGGCCCGTTGAGGGTGATTTCCAGCGCGGCCGCTCCCTCGGCATTGCCCAGCAGGCGGTTGCCGAGACGCAGGGCGCGATCGTCCATCGGCCCCGACGGCGGTACGCCCACCGCCCAGTACCCCAAACGTCCCGGATAGTCCTGCACGCTGGTCTGGGTTCCGGCGCTCAGCACCTCCACGGTCGCCGCGCGGTAGCGCAGCTGCTCAAGGCAGCGGGTCCAGGGCTCGCCTTCGGTAAAGGGCGCAAAGCCAAGAATTTGTTGCAGGTACACGCGGTTAGTTTCTACGCCGTACAGGCGGGTCTCCGCCAGCGCCTGCGCCAGGCCGGCGATAGCCTCATCGCGGCTGGGGCGCCAGGCGATCGCTTTCGCCAGCATCGGGTCGAAGAACGGCGGGACTTCGCACCCGGCTTCCACCCAGCGGTCAATACGCAGGGCTGCGCCGTCCGCCGGCGGAAAGAAGACGTCCGTTAACAGTCCGGGAGAAGGCTGGAATTGCCGCCCCGGATCTTCGGCGTAAATTCGCGCCTGGATAGCATGGCCCTGGGGGCGTAACCCGGCGGCCAGCTCAGGTAGCGGAGGCAGTTCCCCCGCCGCCAGCTCAATCATCCAGCGCACCAGGTCAACGCCCCACACCTGCTCCGTGACGCCGTGTTCGACCTGAAGCCGGGTATTTACCTCGAGGAAATAAAACTGCCGCGCCGCGCTGTCATAGACAAACTCCACCGTCCCGGCGCTGCGGTAGCTCACCGCTTTGCCCAACGCGATAGCCGCCGCGCATAGTGCCTGCGCCATCCCGTCAGGCAGATTCGGCGCGGGCGTCTCTTCAATCACTTTCTGGTTACGCCGCTGGACTGAACAGTCGCGCACGCCGAGCGCGATGACTTCTCCCCGCCCGTCGCCGAAGATTTGTACCTCCAGATGGCGGGCGCGTTCGATATATTTTTCGAGAAATACCCCGCCGTCGCTGAAGTTGTTTTGTCCCAGCCGCTGCACCGCGGCAAACGCCTCAATCAGCTCACGGGCGTCGCGACAGACGCGCATGCCAATTCCGCCGCCGCCGGCGGTGCTTTTGAGCATGACCGGATAGCCCACCGCCTCAGCCGCCCGGCAGGCTTCGCCGCTGTCGGCCAGCAGCTCGCTGCCTTCCAGCAGCGGCACGCCCTCGGATTTGGCTAAGGCGCGAGCGGTATGCTTCAGGCCGAAGGTGCGCAGCTGTTGCGGAGTGGGGCCGACAAACGCCACCCCCGCCGCCTCGCAGGCCTCGGCGAAGGCCGCGTTTTCAGACAGAAAGCCGTAGCCGGGGTGGATCGCTTTGGCGCCGCTCTGCTGCGCGGCGGCCAGGATCTTCTCCGTCACCAGATAGGTTTGCGCCGCCGGGCCGTCGCCGAGGCTTAACGCTTCATCCGCGTCGCGGATATGCAGACTACTCAGGTCGGCTTCGGAATAGACGGCGACGCCCTTCACCTGCATCGCGCGCAGGGTGCGCAGAATGCGGCAGGCGATGGCGCCGCGGTTGGCAATCAGTAAGGTATCAAACATAAGCGGAACTCACAGGGTCGCGGGTCGTCCCGCAATAATTCGATGTTCCCCTGAGGTCGTCCCCGGGGTGAACCGGCGCTTAAGGTTTGCGCGTCGGCGTACTGTTCAGGCGGTCTGCGCGGACGGCGAAGAGCCGAAAGGCCAGCAGACGCCAGCGCTGCCAGCGGGTCAGTTCCATACCAGCACCTCGGCGGGCGTGGGGTTCCAGCCGTTGCAGGGATTATTTAACTGCGGACAGTTGGAAATCAGCACCACGGCGTTGCACTCGGCGCGCAGCTCAACGTATTTCCCCGCCGCCGATATCCCGTCCTCAAAGGTCAGACCGCCTTCCGGCGTCACCGGGACGTTCATAAAAAAGTTAATGTTGGCGCCGATATCGCGCTTATGCAGGCGGCCATCGTGCAGGCAGGCGCAGAGGAAATTATCCCGACAGCTGTGCATATAGCGTTTATCCTGGGCGTAGCGCACGGTGTTGCTCTCCTGGGCACAGGCGCCGCCGAGGGTATCGTGGCGACCGCAGGTGTCGGCAACGATGGTCAGCAGTGGATTGCCCAGATTGGAATAGAGTACGCTGCCGGTGGTCAGATAGGCATTGCCCTGGCGGCGCAGCGTGCGCTGCGGATCGTAGCGTTCTCGGGGGTTATCGGCGTTGTAAAACAGGGTATCAATGGCCTGGTTGCCTTCGAGGTCAAGCAGGCGCAGGGTTTGCCCTTTTTGTACCTCAAACAGCCAGGGTTCCCCTGCCGGGATCACATGGCGATAGACGGCATCTTCGGGACGACGGTTACTGGCGATCAGGGTCATCGCAGCCTCCTTACAGGGCAAAAAGTTGGGTGTTGAGGAACGCGCGCTGGTTTTCATCGCGGGTAAAGAGCGCTTCCGCGGCCGCCTGCGCATCGTCAGCCTGGTACCAGCTCAGCTGGATCGGCCGCGGGGCGTACTCAGCGGCAGGGTCCTGAGGATGCGGCAGCGCGGTCAGCACCATGAGGACATCCATCGGCGCAAACAGCTCAACGTAATCTCCGGCGCGGCTGTTGGCGGAAATAAACTGAAAACGGCCATCCTCATCGACGGTGACTTTGCTGAAGAAGTTAACCACCATCAGCAGGTCCTCCAGGCCCAGATCCCATTTACCCATTTCAACCAGCAGGTTATCGACGCCGTTGCGGTAGAAGCCGTTTCGCAGCTCCTGGTAGCGTCCTGCGCCATATTTTTCACGCGTCTCGTCGGCGTTGAGTATCCCGCCGAACGGGTCGTGCCAGCCGCAGCTGTCGGCAACAATCCCGGCCAGAACGCGCCCCATGTCGGAGTAGAAACAGTGCCCGGCGGTCAGGCGCGCGGTGTGCTGCCCCTTGAGGGTATCCGGCAGATTCAGGCGCTCACTCTTCTCATGGGGATTCAGCATCATCATGCTGACGTTGGCTCCGCCGTCGATATCGGTCAGGCGCAGAATCTGCCCTTTGCGCAAAATCAACGAGGTGTGCGCCCCGCCGGGTAGCCGCTCTTCGCGCAGGCTGGGGGATGAGTGAAAAAGTGCGGTCATCAAACTATCTCCTTAATGCGTAAACGTTATTGTCGCTGCCGGTGGTTATCTGCGACATTCGCGCTTCATTGAGCGGAATATCGTAGGTAACGCGCGCACCCCAGGCGTTGGGCGCCTGCGGATCGATGCGCACTTTGTCGAAAACCAGCAGCCGGGTGCCAAGGTTGAAGCCCTCCGCGAGGTCGTGGGTGACCATAAATACCGTCATCCGCGTTTCGCTCCACAGCTGGAGCAGCAGCCCGTGCATATCCTTGCGAATACCGGGATCCAGCGCGCCGAAGGGTTCATCAAGCAGCAGTACGCGCGGCTGCATGACGAAAGCCTGGGCGATCGCCAGCCGCTGCTGCATCCCGCCGGAGAGCTGCGCCGGATATTTATTCAGCGCGTGCCCCAGCCCGACTTTCTCCAGCATCCGCTGCGCCCGTTCGCGCGCGTCGCGTTTCCTGCCGGCAAACAGCCGGCCAAACAGCGGTGACGCCGGGAGTTCGAGGCCAATGGCGACGTTATCCAGCACGTTGAGGTGCGGGAAAACCGAATAACGCTGAAACACCACGCCGCGGCTGCGGTCCGGCTCCGCCGCCAGCGGCTGGCCGTCGAGGGTGATTTCCCCGCGAGTCGGCTTTTCCTGGCCGAGCAGCAGGCGTAAAAACGTCGACTTCCCGCAGCCGGACGCGCCGACCATCGAACAGAACTCGCCCTCTTTCACCTGCAAATTGATGCGCTCCAGCACCACGTGGTCGCCGTACTCCTGCCAGATATTTTTGATGTCGATAAAGCTCATGCCCGGCCTCCTTCCGCCCACGGGAAACAGGCTTTGTGCAGCTGACGCAGCGCCAGATCCATCAGCCATGCCAGCAGGGTTATCCAGATGACGTAAGGAATAATCACATCCATCGCCATATAGCGGCGGACGAGGAATATGCGATAGCCGAGACCGGCGGTGGCGGAAATGGCCTCGGCGGAGATCAAAAACAGCCATGCGGAGCCCAGCAGCAGGCGCAGGGAGGTTATCAGCCGCGACAGCAGCTGCGGCAGCACTACCCGCAGCACCACCGTCCAGCTATTGGCGCCGAGGGTTTGCGCTTTGATAAACAGCTCCGCCGGGATTTCCCGCGCCCGCTGTTCAAGGTCGCGCGCCAGCATCGGCGTAATGCCAATGACGATAAGCATCACTTTTGATAGCTCATCCAGGCCGAAGACGATAAACAGCACCGGCAGGATCGCCAGCGGCGGGATCATCGACACCACGGTCATCAGCGGCGACAGCGCCGCGCGGTACATCGGGAACACGCCGGCGGCGATGCCGATGCCCAGGCCAATCAGCGACGAGAGCGCCAGACCAATCAGCAGGCGGCTCATACTAATCAGCGTGTCGGCCCACAGCAGATACTCGCCGCTGCGTTTATCCGGGGTGAAGGCCATCCGATCGATGGCCGCGATCATCTGCGACAGGCCGGGCAGCAGCTTATCCTGCGGGTTGGCTTCCAGCCGCACCGCCGAACCGATAAACCAGGCGGCGATCATCAGGACGAAGGGCAATAGCATCAGCGTCAGGCGCATACCCTGCCGGGGATAGCGGTTAATGTGGCGCATGGCGTGGACTCCCAAGGTCAATCATTACAGCTGCCCCGCCGCGGCCAGCTTCAGATAGCTGTCGTCAAAGCGCAATTTGCTGTTGGCGGTATCGCCGACGGTGACGCCGCCGGGGAAGGTCATGCCGATAAAGTCAGCGCTCTGCGCCCCCTCTCCCAGCAGCCCTTTATCAAAAGAGAACTGCGCCACCCGCTGCATGGTTTTTGCCAGCGCCGGCGAGGAGATAAACGTCAGGGTATCGGCAGGCGTCCAGAAGAGATGGGTTGTTTTTAGCTGCGCCCGGTAGCCCGCGAGGTCGGTGCCGGAATCGGCGGCCATTGCGCTTAGCGCCTGCGTATCTCCGGCCTGCATTTTGGCCATCATCTCGAACCAGGCGCCGGTCAGGGCTTTACCCAGCGCCGGGTTATCTTTCAGGGTCTGAGTATTCACCACCATCATGTCGATCAGCTCGCCGGGAACCTGCGAAGAGCTAAAGACCTCCGTGGTTTGCGGCGTCTTTTTGATAACCGAAAGCTGCGGATTCCAGGCCACCGCCGCGCGTACGCCGCTGGTGCCAAAAGCCGAGACGATATCCGCATCCGAGGTATTGACCACTTTGACGTCTTTTTCCTGCAGCCCGGCTTTTTCCAGACCGCGAACCAGCAGGTAGTGCGATACCGAAAGCTCCGGGAGATACACCGCCATGCCTTTCAGATCGCTGAGCTTTTTATCCGCCCCCTTCAGCACCACGCCGTCGTTGCCGTCGGAGTAGCTGCCGGTAATGAGCGCCGTGGTATCAACGCCCCCCGCCGCCGGAATGGTCAGGGCATCCATGTTGGTCATGGTGCAGCCGTCAAACTGGCCCGCGGTGTACTGGTTAATGGATTCGATGTAGTCATTAAGCTGAACGATATTGATTTTGATGCCGTATTTGCTGGCCCATTTGTCGATGATCTTTTCGTTGCTGATGGTGCCCCAGGGCATCCATCCGGCATAGATAGTCCAGCAGATGTTGAACTCTTTTTTGACGGCGGCAAACGAGGGGACGCTGGCCAGCAGCGCCAGCGACAGGATAAGAGAGCGGAGGATCGGCGGTGTCTTCATGGTGGACCTCTGGTTAGCACGAGAAACGGGGGCAGCGCGACACCCAACGGTGCTGCTGTCTCCCGGGCTTTTGTCCCGCCGTGTAACCTCGCAGAGGTCGCCAGCTCTCGGACCAGACGTTCACCTGAGTGAACCGGAACCCTAGCCAGCTATTGTGTTATCTCAATTGTCTGTTGCGCTGCCTTCTGAACAGGAGTGTGCAAGGTCTATGCCAGGCGCGCAGCGCGCGTAAAATCAGCCCTACGACGGCAGGCGCCGCCGCGGCTCCCAAAAATGGGGAGTGATGATGGGGCATTGCATGGATTTGGTGCGTATGGCGTGAAGGCGGCGAGCGGTCGGGACGATAGCCGCTCGCCGGGAAACGCTTGCTAGCGCGCTTTTTCGCTCACCGTCATGGTGAATCGCGCGATCTTATCCCCGGCGTTAGCGTAGCTATGCGGGGCGTCGGTACGCGCGACGGCGGAATCCCCCTCTCGAATCAGATAGACCCCGTCGTTAACCGTCAGGGTTAAGGCGCCCTCGGTCACGAAAAGCAGCTCAGTCGTCCCCTCCCCGTGCCCCGGCGATGTGAACATTTCTCCCGGATTGAGGCTCCACTGCCAGAGCTCAACCATATCCGGACCGCTGGTACCGGCAAGGAGCCGCGCCTTGCCGCCCTGCTCGCCCTGCCACAGCGTGGGAATCTCGCCTTCTGCAATCACCTTTACCGGCGGCGCGGTGGCGACATTGACAAAATCGGCCACGGAAACGCCCAGCGCCGAGGCCAGACGGCACAACAGCGCAATGCTGGGATTGGCCCTGCAGGCTTCAATGTCTACCAGCATACCTTTGCTGACGCCCGCGCGTCGCGACAGCTCATCCAGGGAGATCTTCTTTTCCGCCCGGTAGCGCTTAATGCGCGCCGCAACGGCTTCATTAATCATGGCGGCATCGGCGCCCGCGTCGGTCGTTATATTGACTTTATTGGTCATCGGTCGATATTATGCTTTAAAATGGTCATTACAGGATTATCCAATGAATAGCGTATTACCGTCAATCAGCCCGCAGGTCTCCGCGCTGGCCCCCGGCTTTCGCGCCCTGAGCATTGATGTCGTTTCCGGCGCCGTACGCGCCCCCCTGGTCGGGTCCGATGCGCTCCGCTCCGCCTGCCAGGCGGTTATCGCCGGCGAGCCGCAGTGGGCGGAGGCGCACCTGCAGGCCTGGAACGAGGTATTCCGCGCCTTTGGCGCAAAACCCAAGCGGACGCCCTGCTCGGCGGAAGCCTTGCGCAGGCGGGTGCTGCGCGATGGCGAGATGGCTGCGATCGATCCCATCGTCGATCTCTATAATGCGGTGAGCCTGCGCTACGCCGTGCCGGTCGGCGGCGAAAACCTGGCGGCTTACGTTGGCGCCCCGCACCTCAAGCTCGCGGACGGCAGCGAACCGTTCGATACCGTCAAAGAGGGGCAGATCGTTCACGAATATCCCGACGCGGGAGAAGTGGTCTGGGGCGACGATCGCGGCGTGACCTGCCGACGCTGGAACTGGCGACAGGGAGTACGTACTCGTCTGAGCGTGGAGAGTCCGCGGATGTGGTTTATTCTTGAAAGCCTGCCGGAAATGCCGCTTAGCGCGCTGCAGGAGGCGGGAGAGATGCTGAGCAACGGCCTGCTGGAGATGATGCCGGAGGCGACGATCCGCTCACAGCTGATAGGGCCAGGAGCCTAAAGCCATTCCTTGCGCCCGGCAGCGTAGCACCGCCGGGCGCAGCGATTACTTCCGCGCCTCGAAGGCAATTTTCACCGCCATCCCCGCCAGCACCGTCGCCATCAGCCAGCGCTGAAACTGCTGCCATAACGGGCGCCCCGCGAGAAACAGCGACACCTGCCCGGCCATCACCACAATCAGCGCATTAACCGCTACGCTAATGAGCGCCTGCGTCCCTCCCAGCACCAGCGACTGCGCAAGGATGCTGCCGTGTCCGGGAGAGATAAACTGCGGCAGCAGTGAGAGATACATGATGGCGATTTTAGGGTTCGCCAGGTTAGTAATAAAGCCCATCATAAACAGCTTACGGCCGCTATCGGCAGGCAGGTCGCGCACCGCAAAGACCGAGCGCCCGCCGGGCTTCACCGCCTGCCAGGCCAGGTAAAGCAGATAGACCACGCCGCTGATGCGCAACGCGTCGTAAGCGTAGGGAACGGCGAAGATCAGTGCGGTAATACCGAAAGCGGCGCACAGCATATAAAACACAAACCCCAGCGCCACCCCGCCGAGGGAGACCAGTCCGGCCCTTCTTCCCTGGCAAATCGAGCGCGAAATCAGATAGATCATATTCGGCCCCGGGGTCAATACCAGGCCAAGGGCAACAAGCGCGAAGGTCAGCAGCGACGGTATCTCAGGCATAGCGTATCTCCGGTAAAGTGATGTGATGCCCAGGCGCGCGGCGGCGATCCCCATGCTCCCCGACAGTACCTGTCTAAAGCGCCAGTCACAGGGTGACGAACAGTATGACCGCGGTTGGCGATGCGCGACAACTCACCTGAACAGGTGGGCTAACTCTCCTTATCTTCAGCTTTTGCCGCCGCGCTGGAGCGGTAAATAAAGAACAGCGCCAGCCCCAGACAGACGATGGCCCCCAGCCGCCCCGCTGAAAAGGCAATGGCGTCGTTACCCAGCCAGCCAAAATTATCGATCAGCAGACTCATGGCCAGTTGGCCAAAAATCACCGCCACCGTGGCCGTCGCGGTACCGATACGCTGCACCGCCACCACCATAATTACGATATAGGGAACCCCGCAAAATGCGCCCAGCAGCTGCCATTTCGGCACATCCAGCAGCGTTGTCGACTGATGGGGGGCAAAATAAAAAATCAGCAGCGCCGTGATCAAGGCGCCCACCGCAAACGTGAGAAACGCGCTGCGAAATACGCCCACCTGGCTGCCCAAACGGCCATTAATCGCCGCCTGCATACTCAGCATCGCGCCGCCGACCAGCGCCAGCAAAATCATTATGCTACTCATGTTAACTCCTCAGCTTGTGGCGATCAGAATCAGGGCGACGATGATAAACAGCAGCGCGATAACCCGCCGTCCATCGATTTTACGTTTTGCCGAACCAAACAGACCGTAGTGGTCAATCAGCAGGCTTTTGCATACCTGACCGGCCAGAATGCCGATCATCGTCATGGCGATACCGATAACCGGTACGGCAATGGTTAAGATGACGACGTAAATGGGCCCCAGTACGCCCCCGGTAAGCTGCCAGCCCGGTAAGGAGAAGAACGAGGGACCCTGCCTGGGGCCAAACAGCAGCATCAGCAGAAAGGTTAGCGCGCTCCCGACGCTAAAAATGCTGAAGGTGGCCCACAGGTCCCCTACCTGACCGGCAAGCGGCCCGAGTAGTCCGGCTTCCACGGATAACCCCATGCCGCCGGCAATCACAAGAAAAATAAGTAATAACTGCATCGTTGATATCCGATTATTGATTGGGTGGCAGAGCATAAAGCAGCGAAGTAATGTGAAAAACGATACAATCAGGGAAACACTTTTGCGGATATTGCATTAATGAGCGATGCGGGTAATGTAAATTTTCGGGCGCTACAGCTGTTTATCGCCGTCTATGACAGCCAGAGTTTCTCCGTGGTGGCGAGGCGGGAAGGCGTTTCGCCCTCGATGGTGTCGCGCGTCATTCACCAGCTTGAGGATGCGCTCGGCCAGCAGCTCTTTTATCGTAATACCCGGGCGGTGGTTCCCACCGAAGCGGGACGCCTGTTTGCCGAACATGCCAGAGGGCTCGGCGAACGGTTCAGCGTTGCCAGGCGTGACCTGCAGGACCGTCGTCTTGAGCCGGGTGGACTGGTGCGGATCAACGCCCCGGTCTATTTTGGCCAGCGCCATATCGCGCCGTGGCTGCCGGGGCTGACGCAGCGCTATCCACAGATGCAAATTGCGCTGGCGCTGACCGATGATTTTATCGATCCGCACCGCGAAGCGACCGACCTGATTTTCCGCATCGGCAGCCTGCCGGACTCCAGCGTTCATGCCAGAGTACTGGGTATGCAGCATCACTATCTGGTTGCGGCTCCGGACTATCTGCAGCGCTGCGGCACGCCGGAGAAACCGGAAGATCTTCGCCACCACAGCACGCTGGTCTACAGCGGTTCAAATGGACCTAACCGCTGGCTGTTCCGCCTCGGGGAGGGAGAATGGGTTCACTATCCGCAAACGCCGCGGCTGGCATCAAATAACGCCGATGCTCTGCTGACCGCTGCGCTGGGAGGCATGGGGGTGGTGCTCTTTCCCGATTGGATGGTCAATGAAGCCATGGGGGCTGGAAGGCTGGTTCAGCTGATGCCTCACTACAGCGCGGCGATCGGCAGCAGCCCCTCGCCGGTGTCGGCGATCTACCCTCACGCCCGTCATCCTTCGTTAAACGTACGTGCGGTAATAGACTATTTTATCGACGTTTTTGGTACGCCTTTATACTGGCAGCGCTAAGCCGTTTTACGCACTAAAATTGTCGTAACTCAAACAATCGGTCTTCGCTGGCGGGGATGATGTCTTAACGATTCCTTTACGCGTATGTTACGACTATTGTGGTTGAGTCAATACTGAACAATCAATCATTGAACAATGATATATGTTCGGTTTTTACAAAGGCATTGAACGGAAATAACTATTAAATCCGTAGACTCATTCAAATATCGCTTATTGGTAGCAGTGTATATCGTAATGGCATTCACAAAAGCAAACGGAGCCTGATATGAGCACGTCAAACGATCCTTCGAATACCCCGTCGGCAGGGAAATGCCCTTTCCACGCCGAGACGGCGACGCCCACCCAGAGCGCGGGCGGTGGCACCGGCAACCGCGACTGGTGGCCAAATCAACTACGGGTGGATCTGCTGAATCAGCACTCCAATCGTTCAAACCCGCTGGGCGAACACTTTAACTACCGCGAAGAGTTTAAGAAGCTCGACTACTCGGCCCTGAAGGCCGATCTGCGCGCCCTGCTCACCGATTCTCAGGAGTGGTGGCCAGCGGACTGGGGTAGCTATATCGGGCTGTTTATTCGTATGGCGTGGCACGGCGCCGGTACCTATCGTACCGTTGACGGACGCGGCGGCGCGGGCCGCGGCCAGCAGCGTTTCGCACCGCTCAACTCCTGGCCGGATAACGTCAGCCTCGACAAAGCCCGTCGCCTGCTGTGGCCGGTAAAACAAAAATACGGGCAAAAAATCTCCTGGGCCGACCTCTATATGCTGGCAGGCAACGTGGCGCTGGAAAATGCCGGTTTCCGTACGTTTGGCTTCGGTGCCGGTCGTGAAGACGTTTGGGAACCGGATCTGGACGTCGACTGGGGTAACGAAACCGAATGGTTGGCCCATCGTCATCCGGAAAGCCTGAATCAGCAGGCCATTGGCGCGACCGAAATGGGGCTGATTTACGTCAACCCTGAAGGCCCCAACGCCAGCGGCGACCCGCTCTCCGCCGCCTCCGCGATTCGCGCGACCTTCGGCAATATGGCAATGAATGATGAAGAGATCGTCGCGCTGATCGCCGGCGGTCATACGCTGGGCAAAACCCACGGTTCCGCGGTGACCAGCCACGTTGGCGCAGAGCCGGAAGCGGCGCCGATTGAAGCGCAGGGACTCGGCTGGGCGAACAGCTACGGCAGCGGCGCGGGCGCCGACGCGATCACCTCCGGTCTGGAAGTGGTCTGGACGCAAACGCCGACCCAGTGGAGCAACTACTTCTTCGAAAACCTGTACAAATATGAGTGGGTGCAAACCCGCAGCCCGGCAGGCGCGATTCAGTTCGAAGCGAAAGATGCGCCGGAGATCATTCCTGACCCGTTTAATCCGGAGAAAAAACGCAAGCCGACCATGCTGGTCACCGACCTGACGCTGCGCTTCGACCCGGAGTTCGACAAGATTTCCCGCCGCTTCCTTAACGACCCGCAGGCCTTTAACGAAGCCTTTGCCCGCGCGTGGTTTAAACTTATCCACCGCGATATGGGGCCGAAGTCCCGCTACATGGGCCCGGAAGTGCCGAAAGAAGATCTGATCTGGCAAGATCCGCTACCGGCGGCGGTCCACACCCCAACCGCAGAGGATATCGCGACGCTGAAAACCGCCATTGCCGACGCCGGCCTTTCGGTCAGCGAGCTGGTTTCCGTTGCCTGGGCATCGGCCTCCACCTTCCGCGGCGGCGATAAACGCGGCGGCGCCAACGGCGCGCGTCTGGCGCTGGAACCGCAGAAATCCTGGCCGGTAAACGCCATCGCGTCCCGCGTGCTGCCGACCCTGCAGGGGATTCAGCAGGCATCCGGTAAAGCGTCGCTGGCCGATATTATCGTTCTGGCCGGCGTGGTGGGCATTGAGCAGGCTGCCGCGGCGGCGGGCGTTCAGGTTAGCGTTCCCTTCGCCCCTGGCCGCGTCGATGCGCGTCAGGATCAGACCGATGTGGAAGCGATGGATCTGCTGCAGCCGCTGGCCGATGGTTTCCGCAACTATCGTCGCGTTGGCGGCGGCATCTCCACCGAAACGCTGCTGATTGATAAAGCGCAGCAGTTAACGCTGACGGCGCCGGAAA
Organism: Klebsiella sp. CB_Kp196; assembly: GCF_040061575.1. Lineage (NCBI taxonomy): Bacteria > Pseudomonadati > Pseudomonadota > Gammaproteobacteria > Enterobacterales > Enterobacteriaceae > Klebsiella > Klebsiella sp. CB_Kp196. Next base: position 66,151 of record NZ_JBEAFH010000037.1, on the reverse strand, counting down.
TGACGGTACTGGTGGGCGGTCTGCGCGTGCTGGGCGCGAACTTCGACGGCAGCCGACACGGCGTGTTTACCGACCGCGTGGGGGTGTTGAGCAATGATTTCTTCGCTAACCTGCTCGATATGGGCACCGTCTGGAAAGCCGCTGACGAGCACGCTGAGCTGTTTATCGGCCGCGACCGTAAGAGCGGCGAAGAGAAATATACCGCGACCCGCGTTGACCTGGTGTTTGGCTCCAACTCCGTCCTGCGCGCCCTGGCTGAAGTGTATGCCTGCAGCGATGCGCGGCAGAAGTTCGTGAATGACTTCGTTGCCGCATGGACCAAGGTGATGAACCTCGACCGCTTCGATCTGTAATCCTTTCCCCGGCAGAAATGCTAAACCCGGGCCAATGGCCCGGGCTCCTCTTATCTAATCCAGATTGTCAGCAGAATAATGATGGCCGCAATAATCGCCACCTGAATAAAGACTTTATCCAGCGATCCTCTGCGCATCGCGCCCCCTTTTTCAGAACAGGATTTGCCAGATAGCCAGCAACAGCACCAGCAGACCCACCAGGAAAAATATCAGCGCGATGAGGGTGTCCGGAGAACGATTCATCTCTGCGCCTCCTTATCATCAGAACCACTGACCAAAGCGTTTGATATAGAAACGCTTCATGCCCTGCGCGACCAGGCAGTAGCTGAGCAGCGTCGCGATCAGCCACGGGAAGTAGCTCAGCGGCAGCGGCTCCAGCCCGACCATCGCCCCCAGCGGCGAGAACGGAATGTAGATGCCCATCGCCATAATGACCGCGGTGGTGAGCAGCACCGGCAACGTCGCCCGACTCTGGATAAACGGAATTTTCTGCGTTCTCAGCATATGCACCACCAGCGTTTGCGACAGCAGCCCTTCAATAAACCACCCGGACTGGAACAGCGCCTGGGCTTCGACGTGATTCGCCGCAAACACGTACCACATCAGCGCGAAGGTGGTGATATCAAAAATGGACGACGTCGGGCCAATCCACAGCATAAAGCGGCCGATATTTTTCGCATCCCACTTGCGCGGCTTACGCAGGAATTCCTTATCCATCTTGTCCCACGGCAGCGAGAGCTGAGAGAGATCGTACATCAGGTTCTGGATCAGCAGATGAATCGCCAGCATCGGCAGAAACGGAATAAACGCGCTGGCCACCAGTACCGAGAAGACGTTGCCGAAGTTAGAGCTGGCGGTCATATTCAGGTACTTAATGATATTGCCAAAGGTCTCACGCCCTTTGATCACCCCTTCTTCCAGCACCATCAAATCCTTTTCCAGCAGGATGATATCGGATGCCTCTTTGGCGATATCCGCCGCGCTGTCGACCGAAATTCCGACGTCCGCATCGCGCAGCGCCGGCGCATCGTTGATGCCATCGCCGAGGAAGCCGACGGTGTGGCCGTTTTTCTGCAGCGTTTTCAGGATGCGCGACTTCTGCAGCGGCGTCAGTTTGGCGAATACCGAACGCGTTTCCACTTCGCGCTCCAGTTCGTTATCCGTCATCGCTTCAATCTGTGCGCCGGTCAGGATACCGTGGGCATCAATCCCCACTTCCAGGCAAATACGCGCCGTGACCACCGGGTTATCGCCGGTCAACACTTTGACCGCCACGCCGTTATCGCGCAGCGCGGTAATCGCTTTTCCCGCGCTCTCCTTCGGCGGATCGAGGAAGGTCAGCATCCCTTCGACCGTCAGCCCCTGCTCATCCGCGGCGCACAGCGGGGTTGTCAGGGCGGAGTCATCCAGCTTGCGGGTCGCGACCAGCAGCACGCGGAAACCCTGGGCGTTGTAATCCTGCGTTTTGGCTAACAGCAGATCGCGGCGGGTTTCATCCAGCGCAACCACGCGGTCGCCTTCGCGCAGATGCGTGGCCACCATCAGCATCTCTTCGACCGCGCCTTTGCAGATCAGGCTTTTATCGCCGTGGCGGACATCTTCCACCGACACCGAGACCCGACGGCGGACAAAATCAAACGGCAGTTCATCAAGCTTTACGAAGCGCTCTTTGGTCGCTGGCGCAATCCGCCCCTCGCCAAAGCGCAGCACCGCCCGGTCCATCAGGTTGCGCGCCCCGCTCTGGCTGCTGCTGTTGAGCCACGCCAGCGTCAGCACCCGGTCGCTCTCGCTGCCGCTGACGTCAAGATGATGCTCAAGAATGATATTGTCCTGCGTCAGCGTGCCGGTTTTATCGGTGCACAGCACGTCCATGGCGCCAAAGTTCTGAATAGCGTTCAGCCGCTTGACGATCACTTTGCGCCGCGACATGGCGATAGCGCCTTTCGCCAGGTTTGAGCTGACGATCATCGGCAGCATTTCCGGCGTCAGGCCCACCGCGACCGCCAGGGCAAACAGCGATGCCTCAACCCAGTCTCCTTTGCTGAAGCCGTTAATCAGCAGCACAATCGGCACCATCACCAGCATAAAACGGATCAGCAGCCAGCTGACGCTGTTTACCCCACGGTCGAACGCCGTCTGGGTGCGCGTACCGACAATGGACTTCGCCAGCGAACCAAACCAGGTGCGGTTTCCGGTAGCCACCACCACCGCCTGCGCCCTGCCGCTGGTCACGTTGGTGCCCATCAGACAGATATTGCCCATCTCCAGCAGGCTTTTATCTTTGTTCGGCTCGGGAAGCCTGTCGCACCCTTTGCCGGACACGCTGGCCAGAACATCATACTTTTCCACCGGTAGCGATTCGCCGCTAAGTATCGACTGGCTGACGAACAGGTCCCGGGACTCCAGCAGGCGGACATCCGCCGGAACCAGATCCCCCGCCGCCAGGAAGATGATGTCACCGGGCACCAGTTCCTCAATGGCAATCTCCTCCTGCGCCGGCCCCATGTTACCAGGACCGCGACGCAGCACCGTCGCCGTGGTGCGAACCATGGATTTCAGCGCCTGCGCCGCTTTGTTGGTGCGAAACTCCTGCCAGAAACGCAATAACCCGCTCAGGCTGACCATCGTGACGATAATAATAATCCCGGTCAGATCGGTCTCTTCGCCGTTACGCAGCGGTAGCCAGTAATCGGTCACGAAGCTGACGGCGGCCAGCGCCATCAGGACATAGATAAACGGGTTATTGAATGCCTGCAAAAGCTGGATTAGCGCCGGCGGCGCCTGCTCGTGCGCGACTTCATTGCGGCCATATTCATTCAGCCGTTCAAGGGCATCTTCGGTGGTGAGCCCCTGACGGCTGCTGTTGAGCCGCGCCAGCGTATGATCCGGGCTGTTAAATGCCTCGGTTTCAATGGCGAAGCTTTTTTTATGCTGCTTATCATTTTCTGACGCAGACCGGTTTATTTTCCGGTTTTCTATTTTCATGTCAGTCATGATTATTCCTCAAATTTAAGACGTCGTTATCCCTGCATAATTGACTTATGCATAATTCATTTTTACGTTATTAAACGCTTATTACTTTAATTGCCTGGGAATATCCATCATTCCCTCCTTAGACAAATCATTGCCAGAGTAGAATATCAGGGAGGCTAACTCCCCTCGACGCACCAGCGCACTGACGTAATGTTTTCGTCACCGCCAATTCTTGACATAATAAGATCTCGCGCTTTGCGGGAGTCGGTATTACCAACCAGTTCGATGCGGATTTCTTTATGTCCTTGTTCTTTTGCTGCTATCGACACCAGCCCCTGCAAGCTGAGCGTCATCTCTTTACTGATATTAAGCAATAGCTGACGAATCGCGTTTTCATGTTCGCTATGACAGATAATATTCAGGACGTAGCATTTTTCTTCTTCTGTCGCGCCGGGGATCTGATTAATTCTCTGCGCCGCTTCGCGCAGTAGAATATTGGCGCACAGGATGATCAGCGTTGCCGCCGCCGCTTGCCAGAACTGGCCTAAGCCACACAGGACGCCAATCGCCGCAGAGCACCACAGGGTTGCCGCGGTATTCAGGCCGCGCACGTTCATGCCTTCCCGCATGATGACCCCGGCGCCGAGAAAACCAATTCCGGAAACCACCTGCGCGGCAATACGTCCCGGACTATCCGGCGATGTGGAGATCGAGCTCAGAATAAAAACCGCCGCGCCGGTGGCGACCAGCGCATTGGTGCGCAGGCCAGCCATCCGCTGACGCCACTGTCTTTCGGCGCCAATCAGCGCGCCCAACAGCATCGCGGCGAGTAAATTTGCGATATAAGGAAACATCAACATAGCTTCCTCCATTTTTGCTGGAAGAATTAACTACGTGCTTTATTAAGCACACGACAAATTGTCGCCAGAGAGGCGATTAACGTCGCGTTGACGGTGGAGGGAATAATGTATTTTTAAACATGAACATGACGATTATCCTCGCAGCCATGCTGCGTTATTTTTTATGGGATGCAATCGTCTGGATGAGGAGATTGCTGCCCGCCGGTTGGCAAGCAGCGCAGAAAAAATAGCGTCAGCTTGCCTTGATGTTTAAGTAAGGGTGACTGTCCAACATATTTCTCCTGTGTGAATTTGTGCTCATTATAGTCATTCAATTATTTGAGTAAAGTTAAAATCTCGCTTTAGTGACGATTTGTTTAGAATGACCTTAATGCGCTAAGCCTGCCCGCCAGGATTAACCCCGGCGCGAACCGGGGTTAATTAACTAGTCAAAGACGCCATTAATTATCGACGTCACGATCGCCGTACTCAGCGCGATCAGCACTAAATCCTGGCCCACCACGCGCCATTCATAGCCAGGATAGTAAGGCAGTTCGTTGAGCATCGATGCCGGAACCGCTTTTTTTGCAATACCCGGAGGTAAGGGTTTACCGCGCGCCAGATTTTTGGCGATTCCCGGCGGCAGCGACTGATAGCCGGTTAAACCGTAGTTTACCGCCAGCGAACGCGCTCTGGAGAAGCTGATATCGTCAGAGACATGATCGGGTTTGCCGTAGTTTTTTCTCTGCCCCGGACTTCCTTCTTTATGACCCTGGTTGCCCTTATCAGCGTTGTTTTTACCGCTATTGCCGTTGTTACTGTTATTGCCATGATTACCGCCGCCGTTGCCATTACCCGGGTTGGCGAAAACCGGCGTGGCCATCATTGACAGCGAAAGCGCCGCCGCCAGCGCTGCCTGCAGGACTTTCTTACTGGACATGATTTTTTCCTGAGTGGGAGTACTCGCTTTGAATGTAGGTGAATAACCTGAGCGCAACAATCTCTCGTTATCTTAAATTTATTGCAGGTCAAACTTAGCGGCCCGATGGTGAATTCCTTCACCCTGCGGCCGGGCCACAGGCGAAAACCAGCACACAACGCCAGCCAAACCACATTGGCATTATTTTATTCTGCAAATCTCTCTCCCCCGATGCGATTAAAAATTTAAAACCATTAACAATCAAATAACATTAGCAGGCAAACATTTTATCTGAGGAAAATAATAATATGTCTACCACCCAGGTTCTGGGCGACGCCGCGTTCGCCTCCCCAGGACATCCCCACTCCAGCCTGACCGCTCGCATCGATGCGCTGCCCGCCTCCGTTGGCCTGTGGTCTTTTATCACCCTCCTGGCGCTGGGGGGCTTCTTCGAGCTGTACGATCTTTTTCAGACCGGCTATATCAGCACCGGGCTGCTGGCAGAGGATATTTTCCATACCGGCGAGCAGGGTATCTTCGGTATCTCCGACCAGGCCGCCTTCGCGTCGTCCACCTTTATGGGGCTGTTTATTGGCGCCAGCCTGCTTGCGCCGCTGGCGGATAAACTGGGCCGCCGCCTGACGTTTATGTTTGCCCTTGCCTGGTACGGCGTATTTTCGCTGATGATGGCCCTGCAAAGCAGCGCTGAAGGGGTTATCTTCTGCCGCTTTCTGGTCGGCGTCGGTCTCGGCATTGAGCTGGTGACCATCGACACCTATTTAAGCGAATGGGTGCCGACGCATCTGCGCAATAAAGCTTTCGCTTTCGCCTTCTTTATTCAGTTTTTATCGGTCCCCGCCGTGGCGCTGATGTCGTGGCTGCTGGTGCCGATTACCCTTTTCGGCCTGACCGGCTGGCGCTGGGTGATTATCTTCGGCGCGCTCTGTTCGCTGATCATCTGGGTTATCCGCAAGAAGCTGCCGGAGTCGGCGCGCTGGCTGGATGAAAAAGGCCGCCACGAGGAAGCCCATAAGGTGATGTGCGAAATGGAACAGCGCTGCGGCGTTTCTCCCTCGCCGCGCCACCAGGTTGAGAGGCAGGATAACCCGCGCAGGCTGGGAAGCTTTAAAGCGATCTGGGCGCCGCAGTACCGCAAACGTACGATCATGCTGATGGTAATGAACTTCTTCCAGGCCATCGGCTTCTTTGGCTTCGGCAACTGGCTACCGGCCCTGCTTTCCGGTCAGGGAGCGAGCATCACCCACAGCCTGCTGTACGCGTTCTTTATTACCCTCGCCTATCCGATTGGCTGTCTGTTCTGCACCCGCTTCGTTCATCGTTTTGAAAACAAATGGCAAATTGTGCTTTCCGCGCTGATGACGGTGGTGTTTGGCACCCTGTTTGCCCTGCAGAACAGCCCGGTGCTGCTGGTGATTTGCGGGTTTATGATCACCTGGTCAAACGCCTGGCTGACCATTAGTTATCACGCCTACCAGGCCGAAGTTTTCCCGACCCACATCCGCGCGCGGGCGGTCGGCTTCTGCTACTCCTTCAGCCGGCTGTCGACGGCGATCACCAGCATTTTGATCGGCATTATTTTGCAATACGCCGGTACCCCAGGCGTGATTAGCTTTATCGTCGCCAGTATGCTGATGGTGATGCTGTCGGTGGGCATCTTTGGTCCGAAAACCCGCGGGATCAGCCTGGAGAATATTTGACGGTAGCCGCCGCCGGGCTAGCCGGCGTTGGCTTCGCTATTCTGGGGGAGAAACCCTGCCGCCCGTTTATCGATCGCGGTGAACTCCAGGAAGTCACGCTGGAGCTGCCGCCGGCGCCGTTACAGCTCTCCGCCCTCTATCGGGAGCGCCACTTTATGCCCGCCAGAACGCGCGTCTGGCTTGAATTTATCCAGTCGCAGATGGCCAGCTAAGCTCCATCATCCGACTGGCGTTCGCTAAAAATCACCTGCGCATCGGCGAAGCATTTTTCCGCCAGCGACGACACCGGCTCTTTGTTGCGCATGATCAGCGCCAGCATCGAGTCGACCTCCGTCTCGGGGATCGGCCTGATTTCCAGATTATCGCTTAGCGCTTCGAGGCCGTTGTTCAGCGGCATAATCGCACAGCAGATCCCGGCCTGCACCGCCTGGATGATCTGAAACGTGGAGTCGCTTTCAAAAACGTATTTTGGCGCCAGCCCCTTGGCCTTAAAGCTCATCTCAATCGATTCACGGTAGTACATGCCCTTGGTCAGAAAGCCCAGCGGCAGCGCGGCCAGGGTATCCCACTCAGGCGTCGCGTCGGCAAACTGATAATGACGCCTATCGTGCAGCAGCCCCATGCGGGTATTCGGCAGCCAGACCACGTTGAACAGTTGGCTATCGACGTGGTGCAGATAGCAGATCCCCAGATCCAGCTGGTTGCGGCTAACGCCGTCGATAATCTGTTCCGAGGTCATGGACAGCAGACTGAACTGCAGCTCCGGGTATTTATCCGCCAGCGGCTTGATCAGCTGCATCGGATTCAGGCTGGCTAAAGGCACCATCCCGACTCTTAGCTGGCCGACCATCTGCCCGCGACAGATAGCCGCCTCCGCCTCCAGCCCGTCGTGCGCCGCCAGCAGCGCTCGCGCCCAGGCCAGAATACGCTCGCCCTCTGGGGTAAACCCTTCAAACCGCTGCCCGCGCTGAATCAGCGTCAGATTAAGTTCTTCTTCAAGATTGCGGATACGCATCGATAGCGTGGGCTGGGTGATATGGCAGGCCGCCGCGGCCTGGCCGAAATGTCGTGTTCTGTCGAGCGCAATCAGGTACTTAAGCTGTTTAATATCCATTATCATCCACTGTTTGCGCAATCTGCTGGCAGCGCAGCAGGCAAAATGTTAGCTAAATGTTATGTTCTGCGTTGATGAAATTCAAGCGCCGGTCGACCGTTGCTCGTCCCGCGTGCCTGAGGCTACACTCATGCTATGCCCCGGCAGGAGAAACCGTTGAAAACTCGCCTTCATCACGTTCAGCAGCACCGGCTCGCCATGCCGGGACTGGAAGCCATGTCGTTAGTCACGGAACAGAGTTTTCCGCGCCATTCCCACGACCAGTTCGGCATCGGGATTTTCACTCAGGGCGCGCAGCGTTCGTGGAGCCATCTGGGCAAAATTGAGGCCGCCGCCGGAAATATCATTATGGTTAATCCGGGGGAGATGCACGACGGTATCCCGCTGAATGGCCCGCGCAGCTGGCAGATGATCTATCTCGATCCCGAGCGGGTTGCCGCTGAATTTCAGGGGGCGATAAAGGCCGAAGATATTCTCCTGCGCCCGGTGGTCGAGGACCCGCAGCTGCGCGGACTGATGCTGCGGCTGTTTAGCGAGATTGTCGCCAGCGCCCCCGAGAATACCGCCGTAGAAGAGGCGCTACTGCTCTGCCTGATGCGGGTGAGCCGATACCATCTCTGCGCACGGCGGCCTGATAAAAGCGGTACCCCCTCCATCGCGCTGGCCAGGCAATATCTCGATGATGCCCCCGAAGAGAAAATCTCTCTCGAGGAGCTTGCTACCCTCTGCGGTCTCAGCCGCTTTCAGCTGATCCGCGGCTTCGCTCGCGAAACCGGCATCACGCCGCACGCTTATCTGGTACAGGCCCGCCTGCGCCTGGCGCGCCGCCTGCTCGCCGAAGGTCACTCCCCCGCCGATACCGCCTTCATGGCCGGCTTTGCCGATCAAAGCCATCTGACCCGCGCGTTTCAAAGGCAGTTCGCCATGACCCCAGGCAGCTATCAGGCGAGCCGCTAGCCGACGCTGTGCAATTTTGTTCAATACCGGCGCGCGGCTTTGCGAAATACTCAGGGCCTCGATTCTCTGCAACAGGAATGACATCATGGCGTTCATCACCCCTGAGTTTCTTTTGACTTCGCTGATTGTGGTCATCGCCCCCGGCACCGGGACGCTTTACACCATTGCCACCGGCCTGGCGGCGGGCAGAGGCATGAGTTTTGCCGCGGCCTTCGGCTGCACGCTGGGCATTATTCCGCATATGCTGGCGGCGATAACCGGGCTGGCGGCCATCCTCCACAGCACCCCCGGCGCCTTCGAGCTGGTGAAGTACGCCGGCGTCGCCTGGCTGCTGTACCTCGCATGGGTCACCCTAAACCAGCGCGGCAGCCTGAACGTGGAGGGCGTCGAGCAACGCAACCCGCGCCAGGTCATCAGCCACGCGATTCTGATTAATTTGCTTAACCCCAAGCTGCCGCTCTTCTTTCTCGCCTTTCTGCCGCAGTTTATCCAGCGCGGCTCGGCTTCGCCGATCGGGGAAATGCTGATCCTGAGCGCCGTTTTTATGCTGATGACGCTGCTGGTTTTTATGCTCTATGGCGCCTTTTCGGCGGCGATGCGCGGATACGTGCTGTCGCGTCCGCGGGTGTTACAGGGGCTGAGAGCCTGCTTTGCCGCCGGTTTTGTCGGGCTGGGGATTAAGCTGATTCTGGCGCAGAGGTAGCGATTTTGCCCACGACGCGACGATCGCCGCGGGCAAACGGCGCTTTAGCGAAGCCCCGCCAGCGCGCGGATCTCTTTCGAGCGCAGCGTTAAACGGACGGGCGCCGATTTATACGACGGCGTGCCGCTCTCTTTATCGAGATAATCCAGAGGGACCAGCACGTTGGCTTCGGGGTAATAAGCGGCAACGGTGCCCGGCGCGATGCTGTAGGCGACCAGCGTGATATCTTCCAACCGCTGATGGTGGCCCGGCAGCGCGGAGCTGATATCTACCCGATCGCCGTGTTCGAATCCCTGCTCAGCCATATCCTGCTCGTTCATAAACAACACGTCGCGACGGCCAAACACGCCGCGGTAGCGGTCGTCCATGGCGTAAATGGTGGTGTTGTACTGATCGTGGCTGCGCAGCGTCACCAGGCGCATCACGTCATGCCCTGCTACCTGCTGGTTTTCGTGCACCCCGTGAAAAACGGAAAACATCGCTTTGCCGGTCGGCGTCGGCCAGATTCGCTCCGTCGGCGGCAGCGGCATGCGAAAACCGCCGGGATGGCGAATACGCTGGTTGTACTGGTCAAAGCCGGGAATGGTCTGCTCGATCAGATCGCGAATGCGATCGTAGTCGGCGACCAGCGACAGCCAGTCAACGTTGCTTTCCGGCAGCGTCGCCATGGCCATCGCCGCGACAATCGCCGGCTCCGATCGCAGCTCTGGCGAACCGGGTTTCAGCTTGCCCGACGACGCGTGCACCATCGACATCGAATCTTCCACGGTGATCGACTGGCGTCCCGTCTCCTGAATATCGAGTTCGGTTCGGCCAAGGCACGGCAGGATAAAGGTCTCATTGGCCACCAGAAGATGCGAGCGATTCAGCTTGGTGCCAATATGCACGCTCAGATCCAGCCCCCGCATCGCCGGAAAAGCCCGTTCGCTATCCGGCATAGCCACCGCGAAGTTCCCGCCAAGGCAAAGCAGCGCTTTCGATTCGCCGTCGATCATCGCCTGTAGCGCTTTTACCGCATCGTGACCATGCTTCTGCGGCGGCGTAAAACCAAACACCCGCTGCAGGTTGGCGAGAAACTGGGGGCTCGGCTTTTCGGTGATGCCGACGGTACGGTTACCCTGTACGTTGGAGTGCCCACGTAGCGGGCAGATCCCGGCTCCCGGCTTGCCGATATTCCCGCGCATCAGCAGCAGGTCGGCTATCAGGCGTACATTAGAGGTGCCCTTATTGTGCTGGGTGATGCCCATACCGTAGGTGATAATCGTGGCGTTAGATTTAGCGTAAGCCGCCGCTACCCGTTCAAGATCGCCGCGCGTCAGGCCGGACTCGCGTTCAATATCCGGCCACGGCGTCGCGTCCACATCCTGCGCAAATTCGGTAAAGCCCAGCGTATGCTCATCGATAAACGCCCGATCCAGCACCTCGCCCTGCTCTGCTTCCAGCCGGAGCAGCGCCTTCGCGATACCCTTAAGCGCCGCCGCGTCGCCGCCCGCTTTGACCTGGAAATAGGTCGACGCGATGTTGGTTGAGCCGTAGGTCGCCATCTCAATGACGTTCTGCGGATCGGCGAAACGCTCCAGCGCCCGCTCTTTTAGCGGGTTGAAGACGATAATCGGCACCCCCCGGCGCGCCAGTTCGTGCAGCGTGCCCATCATGCGCGGATGGTTGGTTCCGGGATTGTGGCCGATAGAGATAACCAGCTCGGTCTTATCAAAGTCATCGAGGGAGACCGTCCCTTTACCGATGCCGATGGACTGCGGCAGGCCGACGCTGGTCGACTCGTGGCACATATTGGAGCAGTCCGGAAAGTTGTTGGTGCCATATTCGCGGGCAAACAGCTGGAACAGGAAGGCCACTTCGTTAGAGGCGCGCCCGGAGGTATAAAACTCGACTTCATTGGGCTGCAGCGTACGAAGAATGGCGCCGATGCGGGTAAACGCCGCGTCCCATGAGACCGGACGCAGGGTATCGCTGGCCTTATCGTAGGCCAGGGGCTGGGTTAAGCGCCCGTAGCCTTCCAGCTCAAAATCGCTGCGCGCCAGCAGCGACGTCACGGTGTTAGCCGCGAGAAACTCAGCCGTGACCCGTTTACTGGTGGCTTCCCAGGTCACCGCTTTGGCGCCGTTTTCGCAGAACTGAAACGTCGATTTATGCTCTTTGTCGGGCCAGGCGCAGCCGGGACAATCAAAGCCATCCGGCTGATTGGTCCGCAGCAGCGTGGCGGGGGCATCGAGCGCATCCATTTGCGTACGAACGGCGATAGCGGTGGCTTTTAAGGCACCCCAGCCGCCCGCCGGACCATCATAGGGATGGACGCCGGGAACGACGCGTCTTCTGTTACTCATGTTCACTCCTGATGCGCTTTCGGCGGCGTATGGCAGGTGAAACGCCGCACGATCTCTTATCACCCGTTACCAGCCAGGGTAACGGGCGTTTTTTGTTAACGAAAGCATAACAATCAGGGCGGTGGCTGTATAATCAATGTTATCTATTACGCGTTAGATTTAACTTATTTAACGAATAATAAACATACAAAAATCAGGTCAGATTGTAGTGGCGATCCGGCGCCAGTTTCTCCGGTAAGGGATGCTGGCCGGTCATATCCAGCAGGTTGCGCTCAATGGTGTTACACATCGCGTTCAGCGGCAAATCGTTGGCTGCGGTACCGAACGGGTCCTCCAGCTCTTCCGCCAGCGAATCCCACGACAAGAAGGTGTAGGAGATAAACACCGACACGAACGGCGTCATATAGTGAAGATCGCCGACCAGCGCAAACGGCAGCAGCGTACAGAACAGATACACGGTGCGCTGCAAAATGAGCGTGTAGGCAAAGGGCACCGGGGTGCTGGCGAGGCGCTCACAGCCGCCCAGCGCGTGCCCCAGCTCATCAAGCTTATTGTCCATCAGGCTGAAGGTGACATCGCCGATCTTCCCTTCTGCGCGCAGGCGCCCAAGCTCATCGCCTGCCAGCAGCAGAATGCGGTTGGTTGGCATCGAACTGGCGAGAATTTCCGCCACGCTTTGCGCCGGCAGCAGACGCGCTAAATCGGCGCTCGGATCCGTCTTGCGCAGCTGATGCTTCAGGCTCCAGCTAAACGCCACCAGGTAGCTCACCAGGCGTTGATGGGCTGCGCTTTCGGCCGGCAGGATATTCTTCAGCTGGCGCACCAGCGTTCTCTGGGCAATCAGCACCGTTCCCCACAAATTGCGCGCTTCAACAAAGCGGTTGTATCCGGCGCTATTGCGAAAGCCAAGAAAAATGGCAATGGCGATCCCCAGCAGGCTAAACGGCGCGACGGTAAGATGGATACCCAGCTGCTCGTACCATTGATAGCTGATGATCGCGATAATCGACATCATCAGGTTAAGCAGCAGGCGAAAGACGATTTTTGACAGCACGGAGCCGTGCCAGTCAAACAAGCGAAGGAACCAGTGTTGTTCTGGCCGGATAATCATTGTTTTACTTCCTGAAGTTTCGAACGAATAATAGATACTTTCTATTATGCGATTGCCTTTTTATATTGTTTAAAAACACGACACGGCGTCAGCCGGCTATTTATCAGCGATGAAAGAATAGCCGCTGGATTATGGTCCTTTTTTATTTCACAGGCAATATTATCCGCAGGCTGACATAGCCCTCAAGCGTTCAGGGGAATAACCTAAGCGATAATCGCGTCGCTATCCGCGCGGCAAGGGTCAATATGAATCATCATATGCAGCACGTTTTGGCTGTTTAGCACCCGCGCGCGGGCCAACAGCGCAATATCGTGCCCTTCCGCCACCGATAAATCTCCCGGCACCTCGATATGTACATCGACCAGGATCCCATCGCCGGCGCGTCGGGTTTTCAGGTCATGCAGCGCCACGACGCCGGGCGTTGCCAGAATAGTGGCGATTATCTGCTGCTCGCTGTCGCTATCCACTGACCGATCCATCAAGTCATGGAGGGCGTCATACGAAAAGGTATAGCCCATGCGGGTGACCAGCGCGCCGACGGCCAGCGCGGCCACCGGATCGAGCCAGGCGAAGCCGGCCAGGTTACCGATGATGCCGACCGCGACCACCACCGACGACGCGGCATCCGAGCGGGCGTGCCAGGCGTTGGCAATCAGCATGGACGACTGAATTTGTTTAGCCGCCCTGAGCATATAGCGGAATAACATCTCTTTGGCGGTCAGCGCGGCGAGCGCCACCCACAGAGCGGTAATATGCACGCTCGGGATAGACGCCGGATGCAGCAGTTTGCCGCAGGCGGACCACAGCATACCCGCGCCAACCAGTAACAGCAGCGCGCCAATCACCAGTGAAGCGCCGTTTTCATAGCGCCGGTGTCCGTAGTGATGATCGCTATCCGAGGGTTTGCCGCTTTTTTTATTGGCCAACAGCACGACGAAATCAGCGACTAAATCGGAAAGAGAATGAATACCATCGGCAATTAATCCCTGCGAACCGGAAAAAACGCCCGCCAGAACCTGGGCGCTGGATAAAAAAAGATTGACCACCACGCTGACCAGCGTCGTTTTACGCGCAACCTGGGCGCGCTGACCATCGTCAGTCATTTTCGCCATGATGACTCCCCCGTAAAAAAAGAAATAACGTACGCGATTTGGCTTAATTTTTCCTGAATAATCCGCCGCCGTTAAGAGAATATTTACTTATTTTTATTGCTGTCAAATATATAAATGAGAATAGTTTGTTTTTAAAAAATATAGCCATGACAATAATAGCCATGGCTATATTTTTGGCGTAAAAACGCAGCCTGAATAATTAAAACTGATTCATCCGGCGCATTGCGCAATGATACGCGCCGTTACGCACCGACGCGCGCAGTACGCGAGCGACGCCGTGTACCGCAATTCGTGCGCTGTGCCGCTGCAGCGCGCTCATCGGCAAATTGAGCATCGCCTGCGCCCACGGCGGCAGAAGGTCAATCCCGGCGCGCATCATCATTCGCCCGACGGGCTGACTCAGACGCCCCGGCAGGCGGGTCGATAGCAGGACGTCGGCAACTTCCTGCGTTCGCTCATCGCAGCGCAGCGTTGGGCGCATATCCTGCAGGTAGTCGGCAACCTGACGCGGCGTTACCGGGATATCCCGAGCGCCAAGGCGGCGGGCAATTTCGGCGGCCTCCTGATAATACTGCTCCTGGCGGGCGGCGCTGACCACGGTCCGCTTGTAGCGCAGGTGCGAGGCCATAAAGTTGCTGCATTCGGCGACATGAACCCAGGTGAGCAGCGCCGGGTCGCTGGCCTGATAGGGCGTGCCGTCTTTATCCTTGCCGCTCACCCGCAGGTGGATCCCCTGCACTTTTGCGATCAGCCGTTCGGCGTCGGCGGTGGTACCAAAGGTGGTGGCGGAAATAAACTGGCTGGTACGGCGCAGGCGGCCAAAGATATCTTCGCGGAAGTTTGAATGATCCCAGACGCCCGCCAGCGCCAGAGGATGCAGCATCTGTAACAGCAGCGCGCTGACGCCGCCGCAGAGCATGGAGGTAAAATCGCCATGAACCTGCCAGATGGCCGACTGCGGACCAAATAGCCCCGGTTCGCCTTTGGGGTGTTCAAAATCGATCTCTTTTAGCGCCATGCCGGTTAAGCCCAGAACCTGAGCTTCAATCATTCCGCGTATGCTGGTCATTACCCACCTGCTCTGATCCGTGAGCGAGAAAGATAGCATTTATTAACGACGGGGGCATTTGCCAACGATGGCTTTTAGGGCAGGAGCGCCCGCCGATAGCGGGCGCCAGTGAGCTTATGGATTGAGCTGGTAGTCGAGGCTTATCTCCGCGTTCAGCACCTGCGACACCGGGCAACCGGCTTTGGCTTTTTGAATGATGCCGTCAAACGCATCGGCCTCAATGCCTGGCAGCACAATTTTACTCTGCAGCGCGATTTGGGTGATGGCAAAGCCGCCGCCGGACTTATCCAGCGTCACCACCGCCACGGTATCAATGGAGGTGGCGGTGTAGCCCTCTTCGCTCAGCATCAGCGAGAGCGCCATGGAGAAACAGGCGGCATGGGCGGCCCCGATAAGCTCTTCCGGGTTGGTGCCCTTGACGCCTTCGAAACGGGTGTTAAAACCATAAGGCTGCTGGTTCAGCGCGCCGCTCTCGGTCGAGACGGTTCCTTTTCCGCTTTTCAGATCCCCTTCCCAATGCGCCTGACCTTTCTTATGGATTGCCATAATATCGCTCCTTTTTTGATATGAAAGGGTTAAGTATAGAACCCCCTAAGGCATTTGGGCGGCGCGCGGCGTTTTTCAGATCAATCCGTCGGGATATTTTTACTCATATTAACGCCGGTAACGCGGAAACCCGCGGCGTCGTAGAGATGGCGCGCGCGCTGATTATCCCCGGCGACGCGCAGTTTAATTTGGCCGATCCCCTGGCTTTTCAGCGCATGCTCAAAAGCCGCCATCGCTTGTTTACCCAGGCCCTGTCCCTGAAACGCCGGATAAATATAAAAATCGCAGATAAAGGCGGAGCGCATTTCTTCGTCAGGCTTGTACCAGAGATAGCCGACCCGCTTTTCCGCGCCGTCACTGTCATCGAATAAGCAGCATAAAACCTGGCCGCGAGTATTGACGCCGTCGGGCAGATCCGCGGCGATTTCGCGCTGTGCCTGGGCTAACGCGGCCGCCGGCGAGAGCGCGTAATTGGCGGAGATTTCCGCCGCGTAGTCGGGGATAAAGTAGTCGAGATACGCCGGGTACTCCGTAGCGCGCATTGGGCGAAGCACTATCATTAAAGGGTTCCTTTTATATCGTGAGTTTGCGCCAGTTTCTGCTGAATCTCACCGAGAAACAGCGGCAGCGCGCTTGGCTGATAGTCCCGTGAAAGGTAAATACCATATACGCTTAGCGCTTTTGGCCGCCAGGCCGGTAAAACCTGTTTCAGCGCCCCGCTGTTGAGCGCCCGCTGCGCCTCCAGCTCCGGCAGCATCGCGATGCCGCAGCCGGCGACCGCCGCCTCCATCAGCAGCGAGGAGATCCCGGCGCTAAGGTTGCCGGAAACCGCCACCGCCACGTTTTCGCCGCTGGCGTCGCTAAACTGCCAGGTCTGGCTGGCAAAATGGCTGTAATGCAGGCAGTTGTGACGAGTGAGATCTTCCGGCGTTTGCAGCGGACCGTTCTGCTGAAGCCAGCGCGGCGACGCGCACAGCACCGAACGACACACGCCAAGGCGGCGGGCGATAGCCCCGGGCTCCGGATTGTCGGTGATGCGAATCGCCACGTCGATCCGTTCGCCGATCAGGCTGACCGGGTGATTATTGATATCCAGCTCAAGGCGCAGCTGCGGATAACGGGCGAGAAAATCGGGTAGCAGCGGCGAAATCAGCTGCATCGCCGTAAAGTGAGCGCAGGCGACGCGCAGCGTCCCGCTGGGGATCGCACGCTCGCTTTGCCCGGCGATCTCATCCGACAGCTGCGTCAGGGTGCGCGTTTTTTGCAGCACCTTTTCCCCCGCAGCCGTGAGCGTCAGTTTGCGGGTTGAGCGATGGACCAGCCGGGTTCCCGCCCACTGCTCCATCTGTTCCAGATAGCGGCTGACCATCGGACGCGACATCCCCAGCGCGCGGGCGGCGGCGCTTAAGCTCCCCAGTTCACAAATGCGCATATACACCTGCGCGGCAATAACCCGATCCATAACTGATTTCCATCTGCACGTTTTATGAAACTCAGCATCTCTTTTTTCAGGAATTTTCGCAAATCATGAAATCCGTACAATAGCGCCTATTCACCTGACCAAGAGAAAACGAATATGAAATTATCTGCCCTTGCTATCGCGACCACGCTGTTCAGCACGTCAGTTCTGGCCGCGCCCCTAACGCTGCAAACCTACAACCCGCAGGAGAACGGCATCTTCGCGGTTAACTCCACCCTCGCCTCCGGCCCGCATGAAGCGGTGCTGTTTGACGCTCAATTCAGCGTCAAAGATGGCGAGAAGCTGGTTGAAATGATTAAGAAAAGCGGTAAAAAACTGACCCGCATCGTGATTACCTCCGGCGATCCGGACTTCTATTTCGGCCTCGAGCCGCTGGTAAAGGCTTTCCCGGATGTCAACGTGGTGGCGACCGCGGAAGTGGTTAAACACATTAACGCAACCAAAGCGGCCAAACTGGCCTACTGGGGCCCGCAGATGAAGGACGGCGCGCCGAAGCAGGTTTACGTCCCGCAAGCGCTGACGGCAAACACCTTCACCATCGACGGCGAAAAGGTTGAGATCCGCCAGCCGCAAAATTATGCCGCCTATGTCTGGATCCCGGCGAATAAAACCATTCTTGGCGGGACCGGCGTGGCGTGGGGCATGCACGTCTGGACGGCGGATACCCAGAGCGTCGAAAGCCGCCAGCAGTGGATAAGTACGCTCGACGAGATGGCCGCGTTGCATCCGCAGCAGGTGATCCCCGGCCATTACCTGGGGACTCCGCCCGCAGGCGACCGCGCGATTACCTTTACCCGCGATTATCTAACCCAGTTCGAGCAGGCGCTCAACGCGCACAAAGACTCCGCCGGCGTTATCAAGGCGATGAAACAGCGCTGGCCGGGACTCGCGGAAGAGAGTTCGCTGGAACTGAGCGCCAAAGTGAATACCGGCGAAATGAAGTGGTAAGACTGGCTAACGTGCGGGCCTTTCTGCCGGATGGCGGGTGACCTCCTGCCCGGCCGACGAACCGGGGTCCGCTAAAAAGACTGTTCTTAATCTGCCGACTCAACGTTGCTAAACCCGGCAAAATGGGCCACGATGATTATCGCCGCGCTAAAAATGCGCGGCGTACTTAAGGGTTAAATTTCGTCCGACACCCGTCGGGCTTGTCCTTGAAACCGACACAGGATAAAGGAGTAAGAATGAAATCGAACCAACAGGCACGTCATCTTCTTGGTCTGAACTACAAGCTTTCTCAGCAGAAAAAAGTGCTGCTGGAAGGCGATGCGGAAACCACGGTTAACCATGTTCGCGCCACCGGCCGCAAGCGCCGCGGTGGCTAACTTTTCAGCTGAATGATGATAAAAACACCGTCCTCTCCCCGGGATGGTGTTTTTTTAAGACTATCGGCCTCATGTTTACCCTCCTTTGATGTCTTCTGCTTTATACTCTGCCCGCTGCCATTCCCTGCCAGCCCCCCGCCTGTCGCCGCGCCCGGGCTGAAGCGATTATCAAGGAGTTAGTGCGATGCAATTCACTCATAAGAAAAACCGCTCTCTATACATCCCTTACGCCGGCCCCGTGCTGCTTGAATTTCCGCTGCTCAACAAAGGCAGCGCCTTCAGCATGGAAGAGCGCAGCAGCTTCAACCTGCTGGGCCTGCTGCCGGAAGTGGTCGAAACCATTGAAGAACAGGCCGAACGCGCGTGGATCCAGTACCAGGGATTTAAAACCGAGATCGACAAACACATCTACCTGCGCAATATCCAGGATACCAACGAAACGCTGTTCTACCGCCTGGTCGGCAACCACCTCGACGAAATGATGCCGGTTATCTACACCCCAACCGTCGGCGCCGCCTGTGAACGCTTCTCTGAGATCTATCGTCGCGCCCGCGGCGTGTTTATCTCGTATCAGAACCGCAATAACCTCGACGATATTCTGCAAAACGTACCGAACCACAACGTTAAGGTTATCGTGATGACCGACGGCGAACGTATTCTCGGCCTCGGTGACCAGGGTATCGGCGGGATGGGCATTCCTATCGGCAAACTGTCGCTGTATACCACCTGCGGCGGCATCAGCCCGGCCTACACGCTGCCGGTGGTGCTGGACGTCGGTACTAACAACCAGCAGCTGCTGGACGATCCGCTGTATATGGGCTGGCGCCACCCGCGCATCACCGACGACGAGTACTATCAGTTTGTCGACGACGTTATCCAGGCGATTAAAGCCCGCTGGCCGGACGTACTGCTGCAGTTCGAAGACTTCGCGCAGAAAAACGCCATGCCCCTGCTCAACCGCTATCGCCACGAAGTGTGCTCCTTTAACGATGATATCCAGGGCACCGCTTCGGTCACCGTCGGTACGCTGATCGCCGCCAGCCGCGGCGCGGGCAGCCAGCTGAGCGAGCAGAAAATTGTCTTCCTCGGCGCCGGCTCCGCGGGCTGCGGTATCGCAGAGCAGATCGTCGCGCAAATCCAGCGCGAAGGGTTAAGCGAAGAGGAAGCCCGTAAACGCGTCTTTATGGTTGACCGTTTCGGTCTGCTGACCGACGCCATGCCGAACCTGCTGCCGTTCCAGAGCAAACTGGTGCAAAAGCGTGAGCATCTGCAAACGTGGGACACCACGAATGATGTGCTGTCGCTGCTCGACGTGGTGCGCAACGTCAAACCGGATATCCTGATCGGCGTTTCCGGGCAGCCGGGTCTATTCACCGAAGAGATTATCCGCGAGATGCACAAGCACTGCCCGCGGCCAATCGTGATGCCGCTCTCCAACCCGACCTCCCGGGTGGAAGCCACGCCGCAGAATATCCTCAGCTGGACCGACGGCGCGGCGCTGGTCGCCACCGGCAGCCCGTTTGCCCCGGTCACCCTCAAAGGCAAACAGTACGTTATCGCCCAGTGCAATAACTCCTATATTTTCCCGGGAATTGGCCTCGGCGTTATCGCTTCGGGCGCATCGCGCGTGACCGATGAGATGCTGATGGCCGCCAGCGAAACCCTGGCGAAACATTCGCCGCTGGTGAATAACGGTGAAGGCCCGGTTCTGCCGGAGCTGAAGGATATTCAGAGCGTTTCGCGCGCTATCGCGTTTGCGGTGGGTAAAATCGCCCAGGAACAGGGCGTGGCGGTGAAAACCTCCGCCGAAGCGTTGCTGCAGGCGATCGCCGATAACTTCTGGCAGCCGGAGTACCGGAACTACCGCCGCACGTCGATTTAACCGGTAGATGAGTCATACAGGGGGCCTGCTTTGCAGGCCTTTTTTTATTCTCATCTGGTCAAAACCGCTTTCTCCCTCTACACTGCCAGCACCCATCAACTCACTGAATAAAAAAGGAGGATCCCATGTCGTACTGTGAAATGTTTTTTTCACGTGCATTTGGCGATCGCACCTGCTCAAGCGTTATCGGTATCGTGCTGCGATAACTTCAGCTTGAGCGAAGAAACCATAGACTAACTCCCTTCCCTCGGGCTTACCGGGTTATCGTCAGCGATGTTTGACGAGGCATTCACATGCCTGTAACTCTTGAGTAAGTTCACAATGAGCACATTACTAATTGCACAATCTCTTCATGTTGATACGGCGTTTGGCCCGCTGTTCACAAACCTCTCCTTTACCCTGAAAAAAGGCGACCGTATTGGCCTGATTGGCTATAACGGCTGCGGAAAAAGTACCCTGCTACAGGTGCTGGACGGCACCATCGTGCCCAGTTCGGGCAGCGTGGCGCTGGCCAGTCACTGTCTGATGGCGCGTGTGGAACAGCATCTACCCGATGCGCTGTTAGCGCAGCCCCTGCTGCAGGTGGTACTGGCGAAACTTCCCGCCCCTGAGCGTGAGAGTCAGCGCTGGCAAGCGGAGAGGCTATTGGCAGAGATGGGCTTTACGCCAGATGAGGCCGCGCAGCGGGCGTCAACCCTGAGCGGCGGTCAGCATACCCGGCTACTGCTTGCCAGGGCGCTGATTCAGCAGCCGGATCTCCTGCTGCTGGATGAGCCGGGAAACCACCTCGACCTGCCGACCCTCCTGTGGCTGGAAAGCTTCCTGCAAACCTGGCAGGGGAGCTTCGTTCTGGTGTCGCATGATAATATCTTATTGGATGCTGTAACTAATTCCAGTTGGATCCTGCGCGACAGAACGCTGCACGCCTTCTCCCTGCCCTGCAGCGCCGCCCGCCGGGCGCTGGAAGAGCAGGACGCCAGCGATGCGCAGCGCCATAAAGCCGAGCAAAAGGAGATCGACCGGGTCGCCGCCAGCGCCAAACGGCTGGCTATCTGGGGTCGGACCTATGACAACGAAGATCTCTCCCGCAAAGCCAAGCAGATGGAGAAGCAGGTTCAACGCCTGAAGGAGAGCCAAACCGAGCTGACCATGGGCACCCCCTGGAGGCTGGCGCTCCACGGCGACATGCTGCGGGCGGACCGACTGCTGGAGATGGAACAGCTCCCCGTTCCCCCCGCGCCCGGTCTGCCGGCCCTGTTTACCGCGGGCCTGGCTCGCCTGAAAAGCGGCGATCGGGTGGCGGTGATGGGCCGTAACGGCGGCGGCAAGTCTTCGCTGCTGCGTCTGCTGTGGCGGCAAATGCAGCAGGAAACGGCGGAGAGCGGTTTGCGCCTGCATCCGCGGCTGAAGCCGGGTTATTACGACCAGACCCTGCATCAGCTGGCGGATGACGATACCCTTCTCGACGCGCTGGAGCCCTTTGAACCAGGCCCGGATGCGCGCAGGCGGGCGCTGATTTCCGCCGGATTCAGCTGGCCGCGTCACGGGCAAAAGGTCGCCACCTTAAGCGGCGGCGAGCGTTCGCGCCTGCTGTTCGTCGGCCTCTCTCTGGCGCGCTATAGCCTGCTGCTGCTGGATGAGCCTACCAACCATTTAGATATAGATGGCAAAACGGCGCTGGCGGCTACGCTGAGCGACTATCCCGGCGGCCTGCTGCTGGTGAGCCACGATCGCGAGCTCATTAACCGCAGCTGCAATCGCTTCTGGCTTATCGACGAGCGCGGGCTGAGCGAATGGCACAGCAGCGAAGAGGTGTATGAGATTTTGCGCACCGCCGTTCGTCGTCCGGCGACGCAGGCCGTGATGGTGAACAGTAGCGAACCGGAGGAGGACCAGGATGCGCTGCTGGAGCGGTTAGTCACGCTTGAGCAGCTGCTGGCCGACGATCTGGCGCGCAAGCCAAAACATCAAAAACCGCAGCTGCAGGCGCAGTGGCGTAAGGAGATAACAACGATTGCGACGTTATTAGGCTAACAGGCGCTCTCCCGGCGCGGCGATCCGCGCCGGGAGATTATTCCGCGCCGGCAGGCGAACTGGGTTTGACCCGACTAAACTGCTGCTCGGTCATCATCCGCCCCCACTGGTCCCCCTGCCACGCTTTATCCAGCGTAAAGCCGAAGGATTCATACAGCCTGCGGGCGGCGTTCAGCCCGCTGAAGGTCCACAGCCGCACCGCGGCGAAGTTCTGGCTATCGCAAAAGGCCATCGCTTCATTCAGCAGACGTCGGCCAACACCGCTTCCCCGGCAGCTATCGTCGAGGATAAACCAGCGCAGATGCGCTTCATTATTACCAAGATCCTCGCCGTCAATCGCCACCGATCCGACAATCTGCCCACCCTGAACGGCAAGCCAAACCCGGTTGCACGGTTTCTCAAGACGACCGGAAAACTCCGCCAGCCCGCTGGCCACTTTGCTCTCGAAAAAGTGACCAAATTCATAATGCTTCGCATAGTACTCGCCGTGCATCTGCGTAATGCGGCCAATCATTCCCGGACGATAGCCGGTAACGATATCAATCCTGGCGGTTAAGTCGATCATTTTATCTCCTCGTCAGAGCCAAGGGAGGCAATGGCCTCCCTTGGTACCCCTTGTCATCAGGCACAACAACGATCGTTCCATGAATCACGATAGACAATATTACCCTCCGTATACTTCCATGTAATTGCTTCATAACGCAATTCAAGCGTTTCAAGGTGAGTACTACTCATACCGTTAGGAGACAGGAATGGTGCGACCGTTGTGAATTTGACGTTTTCAAGAATGATATTGAAATACTCGGCCTCGATGCCCGATTCCAGAATGCGGTACATCTTAATTGTAGCCTTTTTCATGGTCCGGCCTTCACAGACCGCGCGGTACAGAAGTGGTGTTGTCTGATCAAATTCTTTCACTATCGTTATAGGGCGGTGAACGCGTGTACCTGTAAGTTTTCCCCAGCTCGGGTCAACCGGAATAGTGACACCGTGAGAGAATGATTTTAATTCGATTGAACCCAGGCGAAGTGGCATTAGGCAACTGCCAACAATCGGCGAACCATTTTCATCTTCGAGCCATAAATGTGCGGGTGTAGACATAGCATTTCCTTATAAATAAATTTCAAACAATGCTAAATTTTGATGTTTTGATGATTACCATTTCACGTATCGATAAAAAACAACGATCACAAAAATGCAGAATATGGGGACAGGCCATATTGGTCCATCAGGGAAAATTTGAAAAAGGACAATTGCAAATAAAAGTGTCAATAAGGCAGGACCGTACATCGATATCAATGACCTGAATATCCGTCTGAAAAACCTTTTAATAAGACTCATCATGATTATCGAATCATCCTGGTGATGATGTCTGCAATCTCACCATCCGATACCCATTGTGCATTAAACGCCTCAGCTCGTTCAAACAATGGCTCTATCAGGAAGTACATCATTTCCAGCTCTTGTGCATATAGCGCCGAGTAGTACGCTGGACAAGTAATATGAAGACGACGCGCACTATCTGCCGCTTTCTGCACAACGCCATATAAACCAATAACCCCAACAACACCTCCCGCTCTTCTCCCTGCCAGTGCACTGAGTTCAAGGCTTAAATTCATGCCTGCAGCGACAAATGATGCTGTTGCTAAAGCAAATCCTGTATTTGTGAGTGAACTTGCGGCAATATGAATATTTACTGCCATTAACAGTTGTTTGATGTGCTCTAGTTGATCGGACGTTTTGTATCGGAATACTTCTTCAAAGTAAATCCTAAGCATTTCATACACAACATCTCCATGTCTTATAATATGATAAACGCCTTTAGTAAATCGGATATCTTCGGACTTTTGTTTCTGGCATACGTCCTGATATTCATCAGTAAAGCAGGATGTATAATACAGCACACGCGTTGCGCCTGCACCGATCCTTTCAATCTGATTTGATACGTCTTTTCCTACATCCTTTAATGCGTGGTCGAGTTTTAACGCAAGAATTTTATTAGCCTGCAAATAACTTATAACTTCATTTCTGTAGTACATAGCCGCTCCTTGCTTATTTCATTAAATCCGGTTAACCATTATTTCCCACGAGAAAGCGTCCGATAGACCGTGGGGCGGGAGACGGAGAATAATTCAGCCAAGTACTCGCCGCTTCCGCGCATCATGCAAAGCTCTTTCTGCTGTTTATCTGACAGCTTCGGCTGCTTCCCCCGCAGTTTTCCTTTAGCCCGGGCGATGGCCATCTCTTCGCGCGTGCGAAGACGTATCAGGTCGCCTTCAAACTCGGCAAACGTCGCCAGCACATTAAAGAACATCTTACCCATCGGATCTGCAGGGTCGTAGAGGCTGTTGCCCAGCGCCAGCTTCACGCCACGGGCCTGAAGGGCATCAGCAATATCTCTTGCATCCGGAACTGAACGGGCCAGCCTGTCCAGTTTCGGTACGACCAGCGTGTCTCCCTGGCGAACTGCCGCCTGAGCCAGATCCTGGCGGTCAGTTGAACATCGGGCATAGCCAATGCGTATTTCTGTCATAAATATGTACGTATAAGGGCCGTGAAAGAGATTTATATCGTACCAGTGATATGAGACAACGTCAGCAGTGAGATTGACCTGGACTTATTACCCGTGAAAAAAGCAATTTCGAGCGCATCGTCGCCACGCTGGGGCTGAAGAAAAGGACGCAGGGTAACGGAAATTTCGGCGGTTCCGGCGTAGTCCCCCGTATTACCTCACTCTGCGGATAATAGGGCGAAGAAAAAGCGACAGGCACCGGGCGATGCCTGTTTTTCCGCTTATTGCGGATTTTTCTCTTTCCAGGCATCCCATGCCGCTTTAATTTCCTGCTTCGCGGCGGCGGCATCGTTAAAGCCGTTCAGCTCCACTTTTTTACGCCCTTCCGGCAGCTGTTTGTAAACGCGGAAGAAAGCCTGCAAACGCTCCTGCTCGATTTTCGGCAGATCGCCGATGGTGTTGATGTCATCGTAGGTTGGGTCGATTTTGCTTGCCGGAACGGCAATGATTTTGTCGTCCTTCTCGCCGCCATCAATCATCTTGAGCACGCCAATCGCGCGCAGCTTAATCAGCGTTCCCGGCGCCATCGGCGCGCGGGTATAAAACACCACGTCCAGCGGATCGCCATCCCCTGCCAGGGATTGCGTCAGCGAACCGTAGTTAGCCGGATAGGCCACCGGCATTGACTGGAAACGATCGGCGATCAAAAAGCCGGTTTTGGCGTCGGTTTCATATTTGATAATGCCGCCCGCGGGAATTTCGGTCACGGCATAAAACTCTTCAGGGTTGTTTTTCGGCTGCGGGAAATCCAGTACGTTCTGCGCCTGAACGGTAGCGGAAAGCAGAAGGCCTGAGGCAAGGAGTGTTTTTACCAGATGCATTGTCGTGTCGCTCTATCGTTATAAGAAATTGAAAAACAGAACGATAGAGGCCGCAAATGAAGCGTGTATGACGTAACGATGACAGTAATGTGACGCGAATTTCATTAATAATTCTGATTAAAAAATCGGCGCACCAAGCTCACCCCGGCAAGGAATATCTATTATTTCCTTGATTTAATGAAGATTTAAGCTAAACCTTAGCATGCGTAAAAAACAAAATTGTGTTAATACGCTTATGTTCAATAAGGAGAACAGAATGAAAGCTGCTGTCGTCACGCAAGATCATCAGGTCAATGTTACGGAAAAAACGCTTCGTCCCCTGCAACATGGCGAAGCCCTTTTAAAAATGGATTGCTGCGGCGTATGTCATACCGACCTGCACGTTAAGAACGGCGACTTTGGCGATAAAACCGGGGTCATTCTGGGCCATGAAGGCGTGGGCGTTGTGCAGCAGGTCGGCCCCGGCGTTCATTCTCTGAAGCCGGGCGATCGCGCCAGCGTGGCGTGGTTCTTCGAAGGCTGCGGGCATTGTGAATATTGTAACAGCGGCAACGAAACGCTGTGTCGCTCGGTGAAAAATGCCGGCTACACCGTGGATGGCGGTATGGCGGAAGAGTGTATCGTCATGGCCGATTATGCGGTCAAAGTGCCGGACGGGCTCGATTCTGCGGCGGCCAGCAGCATCACCTGCGCGGGCGTCACCACCTATAAAGCGGTCAAAGTCTCACATATCAAACCCGGCCAGTGGATTGCCATTTATGGCCTCGGCGGCCTCGGCAATCTGGCGCTGCAGTACGCCAAAAACGTGTTTAACGCCAAAGTCATCGCCCTTGACGTTAATGATGAACAGCTGAAGCTGGCCGCGGAAATGGGCGCGGACCTGACCATCAACTCCCGCAGCGAAGACGCGGCCAAAATTATTCATGAGAAAACCGGCGGCGCGCATGCCGCGGTGGTAACCGCCGTCGCCAAATCGGCGTTTAACTCAGCGGTGGATGCGGTTCGCGCGGGTGGACGCGTGGTAGCAGTCGGCCTGCCTCCGGAAGCGATGAGCCTGGACATTCCGCGTCTGGTCCTCGACGGTATCGAAGTGGTGGGTTCGCTGGTCGGCACCCGTCAGGACCTGACCGAGGCCTTCCAGTTTGCCGCGGAAGGGAAAGTCGTACCGAAAGTGACCCTGCGTCCGCTGGGCGATATCAACGCCATCTTCAAAGAGATGGAACAGGGACAGATTCGCGGCCGTATGGTCATTGATTTCCGCCGCTAATCTTCGGACCTCTCCCGCTACGGGAGAGGTTTAATTGTCCCTTTACACGCACGGCCCCGTTGCGCAACCGTACATCATCACCAGCGGAAATAGCGGCACCAGCGGAATCAGGGCGATCTCTCCCAGAGGGCTAATGGTCTGCGTTTTATCGTTAATTGACACGACGACGGGTCTGGCAAGCCGATAAGCGTCATCCAGCTCATTGGGATCAACGGTTGACCAGAAACCGGTCGCTTTAAACAGTACGCCAAGATGGTCGTTGTCCAGCGCGGTCGCGTGATACTGGCTGGTTAACAGACTTAGCTGACTGGCATCCAGTCTGCGCTTGTCGAGCACCACCAGATATTCCGCAACAACCTCATGCTGTTTCACGACAAAATTCACCCGTACGCCGGATGCGACCTTATTGAAGCGTTCGTAGAAAGTATTATAACGCTGGTACTCCTGCGGCACCCCTTTACGGAAGAATCGATAGCTGTATTTGTTTGAATTGGCAATGATGCCCGACTCAATAGGTTTAACCTTAATAATGGTATCGGTAGAGGGCAAATTGGGTGCGCTGGTACAGCCTGCCAGCACCGTCATCGCCAACATCAGTAAATACTTCAGCATCGTCGCTATCCCTTTATTACGCTGACTATCTCTCAGTCATTAAATTATCCAGCATGAGTTTCAGCTGAAAGGCATGTAAATACCAGCCCCTAAAAATCGAGCCGGGTATAAATGCTTTTTATGCAAATGCTTAGCGCAAATCCTTACTTCCTTTGTTAAAACGCGCGCCCGATGATGGCCAAACAAGAGATAACAAAGGAATTCACCATGCACACCCGTTTTCGCCTGCCCGCGCTGGCGGCATTTTTTTTGAGCGGCGCGTTTTCCGCGTGGGCCGCCGACGCGCCGGTTAAAGGCGGCACGTTAATTTATCTGGAGCAGCAGCCGCATACCAATCTTTATCCCCCGGCCGGAGGCTTTTACCCTAACGGCGGTATTCTTAATCAAATAACCGATAAGCTAACCTGGCAAAATCCAAAAACCTTACAAGTCGAACCGTGGATTGCCGAAAGCTGGAGCGCCAACGCGGATAAAACCGAATATACCTTTAAGATTCGCCCTGGCGTCACCTTTTCTGATGGCACCCCGCTTGACGCCAATGCGGTTGCCAAAAACTTTGATACCTACGGCCTCGGTAATAAAGCGCACCGCCTGCCGGTGTCCGAGGTGATTAATAACTACGATCGCAGCGAAGTCATCGATCCGCTGACGGTTAAGTTCTACTTTAAAAAGCCCTCGCCGGGATTTCTGCAGGGCACCGCGACCATCGGCTCCGGGCTGGTTTCCCTGAGCACCCTGGCGCGAAATTTTGAAGAGCTGGGCGACGCCCGCCATATTATTGGCTCCGGGCCTTTTACGGTTAAAGATGAAAAGCCGGGACGTGAACTCGCTCTGGTCGCACGTCAGGATTATCAATGGGGGCCGAAAAGCCTCGCCCAGCAGGGGCCAGCGAATCTCGACGGCATAACCTATATCGTCACCCCGGAAGATGGCGTACGCGTTGGCGCGCTGCTGGCAGGCCAGGCCGATTTTATTCGCCAGGTGCAGGCCTATGATGAAAAGCAGGCAACCGATCGGGGCTTTAAAATCTATGCCGCCCCGACGCGCGGCGTTAACGACAGCCTGAGCTTCCGCCCGGATAATCCGCTGGTTGCCGACCTGCGCGTTCGTCAGGCGCTGCTGCACGCCACCGACGCCAGACAGGTGGTTGAAACCCTGTTCTCCGCCAACTATCCGCAGGCGACCTCCGTCGTCGCCAGCACCGCGGCCGGATACGTTAACCTTAGCGATAAGCTGGCTTTCGATCCGGCCAAAGCGAAACAGCTGCTTGATGAGGCGGGCTGGAAACCGGCCGCCGACGGTATACGGGTCAAAGATGGCCAGCGCCTGGCATTAACCGTCTATGAATCCCTGCCCCAGCCGCAAAACAAAGAGGTACTCCAGCTTGTCGCCCAGCAGTGGCGCCAGGTCGGCGTTGCGCTGGCGGTCAAAGCCGGTGATGCCGGCAGCCGTACGCTGGACAGCCTCGACCCGTTGAAAACGCCGCTTACCGTGTCAGAAGTGGGCCGCGCCGACCCTGACGTGGTGAAAAGCATGTTCTTCCCCGCTAACCGCGACGCGCTGCTGCAAAAAGGCGGCTCCAGCGACAAGGTCCAACGCTTCCGCGACGATAAGCTCAACGCGCTGCTGACCGCGATCTCAGCCGAAGTCGAGCCGCAAAAACGCCTCCAGCTCACCGGCGACGCCCAGCGCTACCTGCTGGACAACGCCTACGTAATCCCGATATTTGAAGAGCCGCAGGTCTTTGCCGGCGCGCCGTGGGTGAAAGGCGTCAGTTTTGAAGCGGTAGGCCGCCCGTCGTTCTACGGCGCCTGGCTGGAAAAGCACTAAGGAGCCCGCGATGAGCCACTATCTTCTGCGGCGGTCCGGTCAGGGTTTACTGGTGCTGTGGGCCGCGTTTACCCTCTCCTTCGTCCTGTTACAGGTGCTACCCGGCGATGCGGTACTGATCAAGTTTCAGAATCCGGATCTGGGGCTCAGCCCTGAGCAGATCGCCGAAATGCGCCTCGCCTACGGGGCCGATAGCCCGCTGTGGAGACAGTACTTCCACACGCTGATGGCCATGCTGCGTGGCGATTTTGGCTATTCGCTGCAGGCCGGGCTGCCGGTCAGCGCGCTTATCGCCAGCAACCTGCCGGAAACATTAAGCCTGGCGCTGCCCGCCTTTGCTCTGGCGGTGGCGCTGGCCTTCGCCCTCGCCTTCGCCTCACGGCTGCCGGGCCTGCGCTGGCTCAGCAACGCGCTGCAATCCCTGCCGGCGCTGTTTATCTCGCTGCCGACGTTCTGGCTCGGCATCGCCCTGATTCAGATTTTCTCCTTTCAGCTGCGCTGGATCCCGGTGATCAATCCCGGGCCGATTGAGGGGCTGATTTTGCCCATTATTGCCGTCGCGGTGCCGATTTCCGCTCCGCTGGCGCAAATCCTGATGCGCAGTCTGGATCAGGTCGCCGCGCAGCCGTTTGTCGCCGTTGCCCGCGCCAAAGGCCTGAGCGAAACCGGCGCCCTGTGGCGGCACGTTACCGGCAACGCCCTGCTGCCGGTGCTCAACATCGCCGGTCTGCTGCTGGGGGAACTGATCGCCGGCGCGCTGATTACCGAAACCGTGTTTGGCCGCGGCGGTCTGGGGCTGCTGACGCAGCAGGCCGTTAATAATCAGGATATCGCGGTACTGCAGGCGGTGGTGATGATCTCTGCCCTCGGTTTCGTGCTGATTAATCTGCTGGTCGACCTGCTGATGCCGCTGTTCGACCCGCGCCTGAAAACCGTTATCGGAGGTGCCGTATGAGCCTGGTGGATTACGCAACCGCCGCGCGCCGCCGCACTTCAAACTGGCGTACGCGGCGCGTCCAGCCCGGTCTGCTGCTGGCCTGGGCGGTGATGATCGTTGCCGCGCTGATGGCTATCGCTCCGCAGCTGTTTACCGACTATAGCCCGCTGGAAGGGTTCCCCGGCGCCCAGCGGCTGGCCCCGCAGGCCGGCCACTGGCTGGGAACCGACCAGCTGGGCCGCGATCTGTGGAGCCGCATCGTCTTCGGCGCCGTTCATTCGCTTTCCGCCGCGCTGGCGGCGGTGGCGATCGGCCTGTTTATCGGTACCGCGCTGGGCACGCTGGCCGGCGCGCTGGCGGGACGCGTGGAGTCGGCAATCATGCGCCTGGTCGACGTGCTGCTGGCGATCCCCTCTTTATTGCTGTCGCTGACGGTCATCATTCTGCTCGGTTTCGGCACGCTCAACGCCGCCGTCGCGGTAGGCGCGGCGGCCGTCGCCAGCTTTGCCCGCCTGGCGCGAGCGGAGGTGGTCCGCGTACGCCACAGCGACTTCGTCGAAGCGGCCTACGGCAGCGGCGGCACCTTTTTCGCCGTTTTCTGGCGGCATATTCTGCCCAACTCGCTCACCGCGGTGCTGGCCTTTGCCACCCTCCAGTTCGGCCAGGCCATTCTGGCGCTCTCGACCCTGAGCTTTCTCGGCTACGGCACGCCGCCGCCGGTCCCGGAGTGGGGTCTGCTGATCGCCGAAGGCCGCAACTATCTCTCCACCGCCTGGTGGCTGACCACCCTGCCCGGTATTGCGGTGATTGCGGTCGTGCTCGCCGCCAACCGTATTAGCCGTCAATTTAGCGGAGAACGCCGATGAATGTTTTAAGCGTAGAGCATCTGCGCATCAGCTATCGTTCACAGCGTGAATGGCGCGAGGTCGTGCACGATGTGAGTTTTCAGGTCAAACGCGGCGAAATGCTGGCGTTTGTCGGTGAATCCGGCTCGGGTAAAACCACCACCGCGCAGGCGATTATTGGCCTGCTGGCGGATAACGCGCGCCGGGACAGCGGGCGTATCTTGATTAATGGTGAAGATATCAGCGGCTGGTCCGCTAAACGCCTCGACGGCCTGCGCGGCGCGCGGATTAGCCTGGTGCCTCAGGATCCGGGCAACTCCCTGAATCCGGTGAAAACCATCGGCGCGCAGGTGGGGGAAATCCTGCGTCTGCATCAAAAAAGCAGCGCCGCGGCGCGTAAAGCGCAGGTGCTGGCGCTGCTGACCAAAGTTGGGCTGAGCCACCCGGAACAGCGCATCGATCAATATCCCCACCAGCTTTCAGGCGGTATGAAGCAGCGGGTGCTGATTGCTATCGCGATCGCCCTGAAACCCGACTTAATCATTGCCGATGAACCCACCAGCGCCCTCGACGTGACGGTACAGAAACGGATCCTCGACCTGCTGGATACGCTGCGCCGGGAGTCCGGCACGGCGGTACTGTTCGTCACCCACGATCTGGCGCTGGCGGCGGAACGCGCCGACCGTCTTCTGGTCTTTCGCCACGGCGAGATTCAGGAACAGGGCGCGACCGGCGACGTCATACGTACGCCGCAGCATACCTATACCCGCCAGCTGCTCAGCGATCTCCAGGGTTCGACGCTGACCATTGCCCCGGCCAGCGGGCGCGTGCTGGCGACCCCGGCGATCCGTGTGGAGGGCATCAGCAAACGCTTCTCATTAGGCCGCGCGCATTTGCAGGCGCTGGACGCCGTGAGCTTCGAGGTGAAGCGCGGCAACACCCACGCGCTGGTCGGCGAGTCCGGCTCCGGCAAAACGACCCTTGCGCGGATCCTGCTGGGATTCGAAAAGGCCGATAGCGGCCATATCGCTATCGACGGTATCGATGCCGGGCATCTCAGCCGCGAGGCGCTCCGCCAGCTGCGGCGTAAAATTCAGTTCGTTTACCAGAATCCTTTTGCCTCGCTTGACCCGCGGCAAACGCTGTTTGAGATTATAGAAGAGCCGTTAAAAAACTTCGACCGCCTCAACGCCGAAGTGCGGCGCCAACGCGTCGAAACGGTCGCCGCCCGCGTGGCGCTCGCTCCGGAGCTGCTGTCGCGAACCGCCCGTGAGCTTTCCGGCGGCCAGCGGCAGCGGGTGGCCATCGCCCGCGCCTTAATCCTTGAACCGACGATCCTTGTCCTCGATGAAGCGACTTCGGCGCTGGACGTCACGGTGCAGGCGCAAATTCTCGCGCTGCTGCAGCAGCTTCAGCAGCAGCTGGGGCTGAGCTATCTGTTTATCACTCACGATTTGGCGACGGTGCGCCGTATCGCCCACAGCGTGACGGTGCTGCGGGCGGGCCAGGTGGTTGAACACGGCGACGTCAGCCGACTGTTCAGCGGCCCGCAGCATGACTATACCCGCGAGCTTATCGCCGCGATTCCCCACTTTTCATCCCCGAGCAAGGAGGTTGCATGACGCGTAAACGACTGGGCTTTTTCACCCGTCTGCTGGACCACGCCACGCCTAAAGAGCGCTACCGGCTGGCCACCGAGCAAATTCGCCACGCGGAACGCCTGGGATTCGACAGCGCGTGGATCGCTCAGCACCATTTTCATGAGCACGAAGGCGGCCTGCCGTCGCCGCTGGTCTTTCTCGCCCACGCCGCGGCGCACACCGAGCGCATTCGTCTTGGCACCGCCATTATCACCCTGCCGATGGAAAACCCGCTGCGGGTGGCGGAGGATGCGGCGGTGCTGGATCTGCTCGCCGATGGACGGCTGGAGGTGGGCTTCGGCTCCGGCGGCACCCCCACTTCGTTTTTACCCTTCGGGCTGACGATGGACCAGCGCAGCGCGGTGTTTGCTGAACACCTGCATCTGATTCAAAGCGCCTGGCGCGGGGATTCGCTCTCGCACCCGGATAATCATCTGTACCCTCAGGCGCCGCAGCTGGCGGAGCGCATCTGGATTGCCACCTTTTCCATTGAGGGGGCGGTTCGCGCGGCTCAGGCCGGGCACGGGCTGATGCTCTCGCGCACGCAGCCGCGTCCGGCCGGACAGCCCACGCTGCCTCTGGACGCTATCCAGAATCCGATTATTGACGCCTATCTCGCCGCGCTGCCGGCGGGCGTCGAGCCAAGGATCCTCGCCTCGCGGACGGCCTTTGTCGCCGATAGCCAGCAGTATGCGCTGCAGGTCGCTGAACCCGGCCTGCGC
The DNA here is from genome assembly GCF_040061575.1 of Klebsiella sp. CB_Kp196. Lineage (NCBI taxonomy): Bacteria > Pseudomonadati > Pseudomonadota > Gammaproteobacteria > Enterobacterales > Enterobacteriaceae > Klebsiella > Klebsiella sp. CB_Kp196. The sequence continues at coordinate 32,425 of NZ_JBEAFH010000037.1, read as the reverse complement.
CAGCAGGCTGCCCAGCATCGCGCCGCAGGTCATGATATTATTGGTGACACTGTCACTGATTTTTTGCCGCAGCTTGACGCACACGTTGGCGACCCGCAGCACGTCGCCGCTTCGCTGGCCCGCGATAGCGTCCTGCGGCGGGTAACCGATATTTCGTTTCAGGTGCACTCCGTTGAACCCTCGCACCGCGACACGCTTCGTTCCATTGAGCTGATCGCTCAGCATATTGCCCCGCAGATACGATAAGGAGTCACCATGACGCTCAGTCAGGATATATTGGCCGAACTGGCAGAAATTGCCCCCGATTCCGCCTTAGCGGCGGCGCGAGCCGTGCGCGAGGCGGCCACCCGCCATGCTCAGGGAAGTTATGAAACGCTGTTTGGTCAGCAGGATAACGACTTTCCGCTCGACGAGCGTTTTGCCGTGGCCGCGAGGGTGGCGAAGCTGCATGAGAGCGATGCGCTGGCCGCCCACTACGCCGGCTTTGGCATTGCCGACCCCACATCGCCGCGGCTGGCGCCGGCGCTGGCCTTTGCCCGGCTGTTGACCTTTACGCCCGTGGAGGCCACGCCGTCGGCGCTTGAGGCCTTAATCCGCGCCGGATGGAGCCTGCGCGGCATCGTCACCCTCGCCCAGCTTATCGCGTTTGTCAGCTTCCAGAGCCGGCTGGTCGTCGGGCTGCGCCTGCTTAACGGCAAAAATATCCACGTCGCACAAACCCCGACGGTGGCGGGATTCTGGCATACCTCGCCGCAAACCATCAGCGGTAAGAAGGCGCCGGTGCACTTCACCCGCGATGAACTGCACTGGGAGCCCTGGCTGGCGGCTAAACCGCTGGCGGAATTTACCCCCGACGAGCAGGCGCTGCTGGCGAAATTCGGCCACAGCGATTCGCCCTACTTCCGCCTGCTGGCGCGCAACCTGCCGGTGCTGGAGCAGCGTACGTTAACCGACAAAGGGATCTTTTATACTCCCGGCGGCCTGCCGCGCGCTGAGCGCGAGCTGGCGGCAACGGTGGCGAGCAAAATCAACGGCTGTATTTATTGCGCCTCGGTGCATGCGCGCAAAGCGGCACAGCTGGCCAAAGATGAAACGGCGATAGAGACGCTGCTGGCGGTGACGCCGGGAGAGCAGTTAAGCGACGGGCAGACGCCGGGATGGCAGGCGCAGATCGATTTCGCCGCCGCGATTTCCGTTACCCCTCCCGCTTTGTCCGTTGACCACCTTGCCGCCGTCGAGCAACAGGGGCTGGATACCCTCGCCCGACTGGATTTACTGCAATCGGCGGCTTTCTTTGCCTGGGCCAACCGGTTAATGCTGACCCTCGGCGAGCCGTGGCAGGAATAGCTGCCAGCGGGCTTAATCAGGCCAGACGCCGCTGATGGCGGGCATAAATCAGCAGCGAACTGAGCGCAAGAAACGAAAGCAGCGCGGCCGGTAAGGCAACGAAACGCCAGCCAGGACCGGCCGTAATCATCATCCCGCCGAATAGCGCCCCAATGGCGCTGCCGAGATTAAAGGCGATCTGGCCGCCCGCCGCGCCCAGCATCTCGCCGCCCTTCGCATTTTGCAGCAGCAGAATTTGCAGCGGTGCCGACAGGGCAAACAGGGCCGCGCAGCAAATAAACGCGAGGGTTAATGCGGCGGCTTTATTCTCACCCAGCAGGAACAGAAGTAATAAAGTCACGACAATCACGCCATTCGTCACGGCGGCAATACGTAACGGGCTATAACGGACGGAGACTTTACCGCTAAATAAATTCCCCAGAACCATCCCCAGCCCCGCCAGCAGCATAATGGCTATGATGGCGCTCTCACCAAAACCGGAGACGTTAATCATAAACGGCTTAATATAGCTAAACCACGCGAATACGCCGGCATTGCCGAACATCGTCGCGGCAAAAATTAACCACGGTGCGGGCGATGTTAAAAAATGAAACTGCGAGCGTAAGCGCGTCGTAGGTTTATCAAACAGCGTGGGCACCCACCAGGCGATGGCGACCAGCACGGCGATGTCAAACACCGCAATCGCCAGAAAGGTATAGCGCCAGCTAAACTGATGGCCAAGCCAGGTTCCGGCGGGAACCCCCAGCAAATTTGCGACCGTCATTCCGGCAATCATTCCCGCCACCGCGGCGGTGACCTTCCCCGGCGGCGCAATTTTCGACAGAACGATCGCCCCCACCCCAAAGAAGGCGCCGTGCGGGAAACCGGAGATCAGGCGCCCCAGCGCCAGCATCGAATAGCTGGAAGATAGCGTAAAGATGGCATTGCCGATAACGCACAGCGCCACGAGGAACAGCATCACCGATTTTAACGAAAAGCGGCTGGAGAATAGCGCCATCACCGGCGCGCCGATGACGACGCCAAGCGCATACCAGGAGATCATATTGCCCGCGGCGGGAATAGATATTCCGACGTCATGGGCAATTTCAGGTAATACGCCCATAATGCCAAATTCCGCCATTCCGAGACCAAAAGTGCCAAGCGCTAACGAAAAAATAGTCTTTTTCATACAACTAATCACTTGTTATAAAACATACCGCCAGCATTATTGTGCATTATTAAACGGCAGACCAGATAAAAACGCCGGGTGGCATATTTATCCATAAAACGGCGTGATTATTCAGTTCCTGAGGTAAATATTGAATTTTAAACGTTTATGCTTTGTTCGCCGATGATGACAAACCTTAATAATAAGCCGATCAAGCGCGAAGATTTTATCTGTAACTTAAAAAGCGCCAGAGGCGAAGTTATTTCCGCCATTGACGCCCTTGTTACCAATAGCCGATCCGCTCCGGCTTCAGCCAGAGCGGGTTGCTCAGTTACGCTTACTTCAGCCCTTCACAGCTCTCTTTCTTCGCTTCCTGACGCTCCACCTCGCGATACCAGCGCGGATGATGCTTCTTCGCCCAGCGGCGACTCACCTTCCCTTCGATCATGCCTTTAATCGATCCCTTCACCCAAAACGCCATATACATGTGGATCAGAATCGCATGAATAAGAATAATCGCCGAGGTCGCGTGAATCAGCAGGCTATAGCGAATAACCTGAATCGGGAAATAGTGGGCAAACCAGGGCCGCCAGATAATCACGCCGGTCACCAGCAGCACAAAAATCATGCTCATGATGGTCCAGAACATCATTTTCTGCCCCGCGTTATATTTCCCTACCCGCGCCACTTTATGCTCGTTGCCTTTCAGTACCTCAATAATGCCCTTTAGCCAGGGGATATCCTGCTTGTCGGGAATATTGTGATGGACAAAACGCACAAACATAAACATCAGAGCCACGAAAATCAGTACCCCGAAGAACGGATGCAGAATTCGCCCCATCTGCGGCGTACCGAAGGTTTCGGTCAGCCACTGCAGCGTCGGGAAGAAAAACGAGATCCCCGATAGCGCCACCAGGAAAAAGCAGATGACCACCGTCCAGTGACAGGCGCGGTCAATAAACTTCGTGCGCACAATCATTTTCGATTTACTCATCATGCTCCTCCTCATCGTCATCCGCTTCTTTATTCGGCCCAATCCCGATGTAGTGATAAATCAGCCCGGCAAAGGTGGCGATAAACCCGACCGCCGAGAGCGGCTTCAGCGCGCCTTTCCACAGGTTGATCGACGTATCGATCTGGGGCTCTTTCGGCAGGTTGTGGTACAGCCCCGGCTGGTCCGCATGATGCAGCACGTACATCACGTGGGTGCCGCCGACGCCCGGCGGGTTATACACCCCGGCATGGGGATAGCCGCGTTTCTTCAGCTTTTCAACGCGCTCGTTGGCCACTTCCAGCATCTCTTTCTTGCTGCCGAAGTGAATCGCGCCGGTTGGGCAGGTTTTCACGCAGGCCGGTTCCTGGCCGACGCTGACCCGGTCAACGCACAGGGTGCACTTATAGACCCGGTTATCCTCTTTATTGAGGCGCGGGACGTTAAAGGGGCACCCGGCGATGCAGTAGCCGCAGCCGATGCAGTTCTCCTGCTGAAAGTCGACGATGCCGTTAGCGTACTGAATAATCGCCCCGGCGGACGGGCACGCCTTCAGGCAGCCCGGATCCTCGCAGTGCATGCAGCCGTCTTTGCGTATCAGCCACTCCAGCTTGCCGTTCTGTTCGGTTTCGCTAAAGCGCATTACCGTCCAGGATTTGGCGCTCAGATCGGCGGGGTTGTCGTACACCCCGACGCAGTGCCCAACCTCATCGCGGATATCGTTCCACTCGGAACAGGCCACCTGGCAGGCTTTACAGCCTACGCAGGAGGAGACATCGATCAGCTTCGCCACTTCCGCCTTAAAATCCCGCGCGCGCGGCGCGGGCGTGATCGGGTTGGTGGCGGAGCGTTTGATAATGTCCTGGGTTTCCATCGCCATGCATTCGCTCCTTACGCTTTCTCGATGTTGACCAGAAACGCCTTGTACTCCGGCGTTTGCGAGTTAGAATCCCCGACGTTTGGCGTCAGGGTATTGGCGATGTAACCTTTGCGGGCTACCCCTTCAAAACCCCAGTGCAGCGGGATCCCGACGGTTTCTACCTGCTGGCCGTTAACGTTGAGCGTTTGCAGACGACGCGTCACCACCGCTACCGCGCGAATAAAGCCGCGCTTGCTGCTGACCGTCACCCGATCGCCGTTGGCAATCCCCTTCGCTTTCGCCAGACCTTCGCTGATTTCGACAAACTGTTCCGGCTGCGCAATCGCATTGAGCAGCGCATGCTTGGTCCAGGTATGAAAATGCTCGGTCAGGCGATAGGTGGTGCCGACGTACGGGAATTTATCCTTCTTACCTAAACGAAGGGCATCCTCTTCATACAGGCGCACCACCGGGCTGGAGACCACGTTCGGGTGCAGCGGGTTGGTGCCAAGCGGCGTTTCCATCGGCTCGTAGTGTTCCGGGAACGGACCTTCCGCCAGCTTATTCAGGGCAAACAGGCGCCCCAGTCCTTCCGGCTGCATAATAAACGGCCCGGTTTTGCTGCCCGGCGGCGCGGTATTGAAGTCCGGAATATCGTTGCCAACCCACTTGCTGCCGTTCCACTGGATCAGCATCCGCTTCGAATCCCACGGCTTGCCGTTAATATCCGCCGACGCGCGGTTGTACAGCACACGCCGGTTGAGCGGCCACGCCCATGCCCAGCCGAGCGTGTTGCCAAGGCCTGACGGATCGGCGTTATCGCGGTTGGCCATCTGGTTGCCCTGCTCGGTCCAGCTGCCGGTATAGATCCAGCAGGACGACGCGGTGGTACCGTCATCACGCAGCAGCGCGAAGCTGTTCAACAGCTGGCCCTTCTTCGCCAGCGGCGCGCCGTTAGCGTCGAAGAGATCCGCCAGCGCGTAGCCGTTGTTCTCTTTCGCGACCTCTTCTGATTCCGGACGATCCGGCTGCTTGTAGTGCCATCCCATCTTCAGCAGCGGCTCGACGCCTTTGCCGCCCTCGGTGCGATACAGCTCGCGCAGACGGTGGTAAATGCCGGCCAGAATTTCGCCGTCGTTGCGCGCTTCGCCCGGCGCGTCCTGGCCTTTCCAGTGCCACTGCAGCCAGCGCCCGGAGTTGGCGATTGAACCATCCTCTTCGGCGAAGCAGGTGGACGGCAGGCGGAACACTTCGGTCTGAATCGCCGCCGGGTCAACATCGTTCGACTCGCCGTGGTTTTGCCAGAAGGTCGACGTTTCGGTCACCAGCGGGTCGATAACCACCATGTACTTCAGCTTGCTCAGGCTGCGGACCACCTTGTTTTTGTCCGGGAACGAAGCCACCGGATTGAAGCCCTGGCAGATATAGCCCGTGACGTTACCGTTATCCATCATATTGAAATATTTGATAACGTCGTAAGCCTGGTCCCATTTCGGCAGCCAGTGGAAGCCCCAGTCGTTCTCTTTTTGCGCCGCGTCGCCGTAGAACGATTTCATCAGGCTGACGAAGAACTTCGGATAGTTGCTCCAGTAGTTCACCTGTTCGGCCAGCGTCGCCTTCGGCGTATTGGCGGCGAGATAGCTTTGCAGATCCGTCTGCTGTTCCGACGGCAGCGTCAGGTAGCCCGGCAGGCTGGTCGAGAGCAGGCCTAAATCGGTTAGCCCCTGAATATTGGAGTGCCCGCGCAGCGCGTTGACGCCGCCGCCCGCCATCCCCATATTGCCGAGCAGCAGCTGAATCATCGCCATGGTACGGATGTTCTGCGCCCCGACGGTATGCTGCGTCCAGCCCAGCGCGTAAAGGAAGGTGGTGGTTCGGTCCGCCGCGCTGGTTGACGCCAGCACTTCGCACACTTTGAGGAAGTCCGCCTTTGGCGTACCGCAGATATTCTCCACCACCTCCGGCGTATAGCGCGAAACGTGCTGCTTCAGCAGGTTCCAGACGCAGCGCGGATGCTGCAGCGTCTCGTCGCGCATGGCGTAGCCGTTTTCGTCGAACTGATAGTTCCACGACGATTTATCGTACTGACGCTTTTCGGCATCGTAGCCGCTGAACAGGCCATCTTCGAAGGCAAAATCGTCGCGCACCAGCAGGTTGGCGTTGGTGTAGTGTTTAACGTACTCGGCATTGATTTTGTTATTTTCGATCAGGTACAGCAGCACGCCCGACAGGAACGTAATGTCCGTGCCGGAGCGAATAGGCGCATAGATATCGGCCACCGACGCCGTGCGCGTAAAGCGCGGGTCGACGACAATCAGCGTCGCATCGTTGTTGTTTTTCGCCTCCATCGCCCAGCGGAATCCCACCGGATGGGCTTCGGCGGCGTTACCGCCCATCACCACCACGACGTTAGCGTTTTTGATATCAACCCAGTGGTTGGTCATCGCACCGCGACCAAATGTTGGAGCAAGACTTGCTACCGTTGGTCCGTGTCAGACGCGCGCCTGGTTGTCTACCGCCAGCATGCCGAGGGAGCGCACAAATTTTTGCGTCAGCATGCCGGTTTCATTACTGGCCGCAGAGGCACATAACATCCCGGTGGACAGCCAGCGGTTAACCGTCACGCCCTGTTCGTTCTTTTCAATAAAATTGGCGTCGCGGTCGGCTTTCATTAGTTTGGCGATGCGGGTAAACGCGTCATCCCAGGAGATGCGCTGCCATGTATCGGAACCCGGCGCGCGGTACTGCGGATAGCGCAGGCGGTTGTCGCTATGAACATAGTCAAGCAGCCCCGCGCCTTTCGGGCACAGCGCGCCGCGGCTCACCGGATGATCCGGGTCACCTTCAATGTGGTAAATCGCTTCTTTCGCGTTTTTCGCGCCGTCGCCCAGGCTATACATTAATAGCCCGCAGCCCACGGAGCAGTATGTGCAGGTGTTGCGGATCTCTTTGGCGCGCAGCAATTTGTAATTACGCGCCTGAGCCAGGGCCATTTTGGGCGCAAAACCCAATGCAGCGGCTGTTGTTCCGGCCATACCGCCTGCGCAGATTTTAAAAAACTTTCTGCGGCTGACGTCCATTGTTCCCCTCCATGCGGGATGTTTATTCATTGCGGGAGTGGAAATTAACAGCAATAACCCTGTTTTATTTGCGTCAAATCAATGTCCTGAACCCATGACCCCTTAATAGTCAGCCACGTTGAATTTCGTTACTCCATTGGGATTAAGCGCGGAGGAAAATATCCCCCGGAAGCGAAAAAAAAGTGTTATAAAACCCGACTGCGTTTGAACCAACATCAGGTTAAATATGGAGAAGAAGAGAGCCACGCTCATTGGATTGGCCGCTATCGTCTTGTGGAGCACCATGGTCGGGCTGATTCGTGGCGTAAGCGAAGGGCTTGGTCCGGTGGGCGGCGCGGCGATGATCTACAGCCTGAGCGGCCTTTTGCTGATCTTTACCGTCGGCTTCCCGCAAATACGTCAGATCCCTCGCCCCTATTTACTGGCAGGAAGCCTGCTGTTCGTCAGCTATGAAATTTGCCTGGCGCTGTCGGTCGGATTAGCCGGTAGCCGCCAGCAGGCTATTGAAGTGGGCATGGTTAATTATCTGTGGCCCAGCCTGACGATTTTATTCGCCATTCTGTTTAACGGCCAAAAAAGCAGCTGGTTGGTTATCCCGGGGTTATTTCTCGCTTTATTCGGCGTCACCTGGGTATTAGGCGGTGAGCATGGTCTGAATGTAGATGAAATTACCCGCAACGTGGTTTCCAGCCCGCTGAGCTATATTCTGGCGTTCATCGGCGCGTTTATCTGGGCGGCCTACTGCACGGTCACCGCTAAATACGCGAAGGGCAAAAACGGGATTACCCTTTTTGTTCTGCTTACCGCCCTGACCCTGTGGCTGAAGTTCCTGTTCAGCGAACAGCCGCCCATGGTCTTTAGCTGGCCGGTGATAGCCAAACTGATCGCGCTGTCCGTTGCCCTGGGATTAGGCTACGCGGCGTGGAACGTCGGGATCCTGCACGGCAACGTCAGCCTGCTGGCCGCCGCCTCCTACTTTACGCCGGTGCTCTCCTCGGCGCTGGCGGCGGCACTGCTCAGCGCCGCGCTGTCGTGGTCATTCTGGCAGGGCGCCGGAATGGTGTGCGCCGGCTCCCTGCTTTGCTGGCAGGCGACCCGGCGCTAACCGAGATCGCCGCCGGCGACCGGCAGCGTCACGCCGGTGATATAGCTGGCCTCATCGCTGGCGAGAAACAGGATGGCATTGGCCTGCTCCGCCAGCGTACCGTAGCGATGCATCAGGCTGCTGGCCACCGTCTGATCGACCACCTGCTGATACCACGCCTGCTCCTGCGCCGACGGCAGCTCCTCATTCCGCGGCGTCCGGCGCGCTGGCGCCTCGGTGCCCCCCGGCGCCACGGCGTTAATGCGGATCCCGTTTGCGCTATATTCAAGGGCTAGCGAACGGGTCAGCGCATTAACGCCGCCTTTCGCTGCGGAATAAGGCACCCGATTCACGCCCGCCGTCGCCACCGACGAAATATTAACGATACTGCCTTTGCCCTGCTTCAGCATCCACGGTAGCGCAGCCCGACAGCCCCACAGGGTCGGAAACAGCGAGCGACGAATCTCCTTCTCTATTTGCTCCGGCTGATATTCCGCGAACGGCCGCGCCCAGATGGTGCCGCCGACGTTGTTAATCAATACATCCAGGTGGCCAAAATGGGCCACGCCGTCGGCAAAAGCCCGCTCGGTGCTTTCCCATTGTTCAAGATCGGCTTCCAGCGCCAGCGCCTGGCTACCGGCGTCGTTCAGCGCCGCCGCCAGTTCATGAACATAGCGAGAGCGGTCAATCAACAGCAGCCGCGCGCCCTCACGCGCCGCTTGCTCTGCGGTCTGTCGGCCAATCCCCTGCGCGGCGCCGGTAATAGCCACGACTTTATGGTTAAATCGCATCGTTGCTCCTTATGCCGCCGCGCTCTGGCTGGCGATAAATTTTTCATACCAGAACCCCGACGGCGAAATTCCTCTCTCGCGCAGCGCCGTGGCTACCGCATTGACCATCGGCGGGGGCCCGCACAGATAGATATCCACATCCCCGTCGTTGAGTATTGCGTCATTAAGATGTTCGGTAACAAAACCGCGCTGCGGGCATTGGCTTTGCGCATCAGCAACCACCGGCAGCCAGCGATACGCGGGAAGCTGACCGGTAAATGCCTCAAGCTCGTCAGTTTTCACCAGATCGCAGTCGCGGGTCACGCCATAGAGCAAGGTGATGGGTCGGGTGCTGCGCTGGCTGGCCAGCGTTTGCAGCATTGATAGCAGCGGCGCTAAGCCGGTGCCCCCCGCCAGCAGTAGCAGCGGACGCTCGCCGCCGCGCAGGTAAAAGCTGCCCATCGGGCCGCTTAGCGTCAGACGATCGCCGGGAATGGCCCGCTGCGTCAGCCACTGGCTCATCAATCCGCCGGGCACGTTACGGATCAGGAAGCGCCCCTCACGCCCACCCGGCAGGGAGCTAAACGAATAGGCGCGAACCTGCGGCGTTCCGGGAACCTGAATATTGATGTACTGACCCGCCAGGAAGTCCAGCGGTTCATCCAGCACGATCGCCAGCTCAATGGCGGTGTCAGACAGGAGATTGACCGCTTTCACCGTCGCGCCCACGCTCGCCAGCGAGGTTTTGCAGCGGGCCGCCGCCGCCGGTACATCAATGACGCAATCGCTGGTTGGCACCATCTGGCAGGTCAGCACCTGGCGCTCTGCGGCTTCCTCTTCGCTGAGCGCCTCTTCAAGAAACTCATCGCCCAGGCCATATTCGCCGCTGACGCAGCGGCACTTGCAGGTGCCGCAAACGCCGTCCGAACAATCCATCGGCAGATTGACCTGCTGACGATAGGCGGCATCGAGAACTTTCTCCCCGGCGTTACACTGAATAAAGCGGGTGATGCCGTCTTCAAAATTGAGAGCAATATTAAAGGTCATAAGTGCCTCTTAAATATGGTAAACGTCAATCACCTGACGGATGTAATCGTTATTCAGGCGCACGGTTTTACGGATGATTTGCGGTTTGCCGGAGTCCTCACTCAGCGTGCAGCAGGTCGAACCAAACCAGGTATCCGTCTGCTGATACCGGTGACAGTAGGTGACCCAGCTGTAGCGTACTTCCATGCCCTGTTCGGTTTCGCCAAGCAGTTCAACGTTGCCGATCATATGGGTGGTGCGCGGTTCCGGGGTGCTGGCCCCTGAGCGCTCGGTTTTGATGCGGTAAACCCGGTCTTCGAGGCCGTCGCGGCTCGGGTAATAGATCAGCGAAATTTCACGCTGAGGATCGCGGGTGAGCTTGTCGTCATCCCCCCAGGCGGGCATCCAGTACACCACCTGTGGACTGTAGCAGTTCAGCCACTCATCCCACAGGCGGTCGTCAAGCAGGCGGGCTTCGTAATAGAGAAACTGGCGAACCTGTTCGAGAGTGAGCATCAGACCACCTCCACGCGTTGTGTGATCGACTGCTCGTAACGCCGCTGCTCTGCTTCCAGCGCCGCCAGCATCACGTTTTGCCAGTGATGATGGTGGGCGATATACAAAGCTTCGTCTTCCGATTTCACGCCGCTCAGCAGCGGCCGCAAGCCGGCCTGCCGGGCGTGTTCGTCCGGACCATCGACCCAATGTAGCGCCCCGCGGCTGAGGTCGCTCCATGCGAGATTTTCCCCGAGATAGCCGCGCTGGCAGGCGCTGAACTCTTCCAGATCGTCAGGCGTTCCCATGCCGCTGACGTTAAAAAAGTCCTCATACTGGCGAATACGCAGCGCCCGCGCCTGGTCAGATTCGCCCTTCGGCGCAAAGCACCAGATGGTGACTTCGGTTTTATCCACCGCGATGGGGCGTATCACGCGGATCTGCGTCGAAAACTGATCCATCAGGTAGACGTTTGGATAGAGGCACAGGTTGCGCGTTTCGTTGACCATCTGCCCGGCGCGAGACTCGCCGAATTCCGCCTGCAGCCGTTCACGATGTTCGTAGACCGGCCGCACTTCCGGGTTCAGCACCCGGGTCCACAGCAGCATATGCCCATTATCAAAGCCGTAACCGCCGCCGACGCTTTTCGACCAGCCGTTTGCGTCTACCGCGTGCGTCCCTTCCGCTTCGTAGTTGCGGCGCGACATGGTGGAAGCGTAGTTCCAGTGGACCACGCTAACGTGATAGCCGTCAGCACCGTTTTCCGCCCCTAGCTTCCAGTTGCCTTCGTATACATAGCTCGACGATCCGTTAAGCACCTCCAGCCCTTCCGGCGCCTGGTCCACGATCAGGTCGATAATTTTGCAGGTTTCGCCCAGGTACGCCTCCAGCGGCTGCACATCGGCATTCAGGCTGCCGAACAGGAAGCCGCGATAGGATTGAAACCTCGGCAGCTTCTTTAAGTCGTGGGAGCCTTCATGCTTGAAAGTCTCCGGGTAACCGCCGGTACTTTCATCTTTGGCTTTTAAAAGCTTGCCGTTATTACTGAACGTCCAGCCGTGAAACGGACAGGTAAATGAACTTTTATTACCGGTTTTGCGACGACATAGCATCGCCCCGCGATGGGCGCAGCTGTTAATTAGCGCATGTAGTTCGTTCTTTTTATCGCGCGTTATTATTACCGGCTGGCGCCCAAGGGTCAGGGTGTAATAATCTCCAGGCTGCGCAATCTGGCTTTCATGAGCAAGGAACAGCCAATTCCCTTCAAAAATATGCTTCATTTCAAAATCAAATAGCTGCGGATCGGTAAATATTGAGCGATGGCAGCGATAAATATGTTTTTCACGATCAACAATTAATGCATTGTTGATTTTATCTTTTAATGTGGTGAACATTTTTTGCATGAGTCGGCCCTCCTGCATAATTCAGGAATAGAAAAACGGTGAAGTCGCAATTTCGCTTTATTCTCCGACCACGGCCTGGCCGGAGAAGAGAATTAACGCCGCGCGTTACTCCTGCGCACGCAGGCGCGTACCGCGGTGTTCTTCATCGGCGTTAAGCGCTTTACACAGAGTAAAATCAAAGCGCACTTCGGTATGTTCACCTTCCAGCTCACGCCGCTGAATAAGCTCGCGGTCGCTGACTTTTACCGGATCGGCAATCAGGCCGTCGCGGGTAGCGAACGCGAAATCATCCCACAGGTATTTGTCGCCGTTGAGATTGATTTGGCTGGTCAAATGTTTATGACCCGGCGCGGAAACGAAGAAGTGGATATGCGCCGGACGATTACCGTGACGCCCCAGCTGGTCAAGGAGTTTTTGCGTTGGCCCATCCGGCGGGCAGCCGTAGCCGGATGGCAGAATGCTGCGCACGCTATAGCAGCCATCGGCGCCGGTACGAATGCGGCGACGCAGATTATATTCACTCTGGCTTTGATCGAAGAAAGAGTAGTTCCCGAGGGTATTGGCATGCCAGATATCAACGATAGCGTTAGCTACCGGGTGGCCCTGGGTGTCGCGAACCTGGCCATAAAGCCACATCACCTCCCCCGCATCTTTACCATCATCCATGCGGGTATGTCCGTCTGCCAGCGGCGCATTCGCCACGTACAGCGGGCCTTCAATGGTACGAGGGGTGCCGGTTTCCCGCTGCGCTGCGGCATCAATCGCGTCCTGGCGCAGGTCGAGGAAGTGTTCAAGGCCGAGGCCCGCCGCCAGCAGTGCCGCTTCCTGGCGGCCGCCTAATTCATGCAGATAATTCACCGCATGCCAGAACTCTTCTTCAGTGACGTTATAGTCATCAATCAGCGTGCAGAGGTTTTCCAGCAGACGATGAACAATCATTTTAAAACGCTCGTCACCACCGGTTGCATTTAAACCCGCACTTTCACGCAATAAATGTTGCACAGCATCTTGTTGTACGAATACATTACTCATAATATTTCTCACTTATCGTTGTAGGATATTCGCCGAATAGTTTCGGCGCGAGGTTAGTTATTATTTTTTATTAACGGTCGTCTTCGCGAATCGAGGAGGGATGACGACAGAGCGCCTCCACGCGAATTTGCATAAAGGGATATAATGGTAGAGCCATTAAAATTTGATGCAGCTCTTCAGCATCTTTCACATCGAAAATACTGACATTGGCGTAAAGGCCGGCGACGCGCCAGATATGTCGCCATTTACCTTCGCGCTGAAGTTGTTGTGAATACTTTTTTTCTCGCTGCTTAATTTCCTCAATTTCGTCGGCAGGAAATCCCAGCGGAATATTCACGGTCATATCGACTTTAAATAGCATAAAAATCCTCCATTATCCTTTGCGGCTATAGAAGCGCAGTTTGTCTTCATCCAGTTCAGCGCCAAGACCCGGCGCTTGCGGTAGCGTCACCTCGCCTTCGGCGAACGTTAGCGGCACGCTGACAATATCGTCCTTCAGCAATAGCGGGCCAAACATCTCGCTGCCCCACTGTAGGGGTAGCGTCGACCAGGCGTGCAGCGAGGCCAGTGTGCCAACGGTCCCCTCAAGCATCGTGCCGCCGTAAAGCCCAATTCCCGCCGCTTGCGCCACCTTCGCCAGCGCCAGCACGCTGTTTGGCCCGCCCGCTTTGGCAATCTTCAGCGCATAGGCCCCGCTGAATCCCTGCTGCGCCAGGCGATAGCCTTCGTAATGGGTCGCTACCGCTTCATCGGCCAGAATAGCCGCGTCGATGTGATGGCTGAGGCGCACCAGCGCAGCGTTGTCCTGAGCGCTGACCGGCTGTTCAATCAGATCGACACCCATCGCCGCCAGCTCGCGGCAGCCCTTTGCCGCGACGGTGGCTTCCCACGCCTGATTCACGTCGACGCGGATGCTGGCCCGATCGCCCAGGGCTTCAACAATCGCGCGGGTGTGGCGCAGATCCGTCGCCAGTTCGCGCGCGCCGATTTTTAGCTTAAACGCGCGATGGCGACGCTCCGCCAGCAGCCTTTCCCCCTCGGCAATATCTTTCTCGGTATCGCCGCTCGCCAGCGTCCAGAGAACCGGCAGCGAGGTCGTCAGCGCGCCGCCAAGCAGCGCGGAAACCGGCAGGCCAAGCGCCTTACCCTGCGCATCCAGCAACGCGGTTTCGATCGCTGATTTGGCAAAGGTATTGCCTTTAACCGCGCCGTTTATCCGCGCGGTCAGGACATTCAGATTATCGGCCGCCTGGCCCTTGAGCAGCGGCGTCAGGTAATGATTAATCGCCGACACGATAGCTTCGGGGCTCTCCACGCCGTAGCTCAATCCACCGATGGTAGTGGCTTCGCCAATACCGCAAATCCCGTCCGAACGGGTTATGCGGACGATCGCCAGCGTCTGACAGCCCATCGTGGTCATGGAGAGTTTGTGCGGTCGAATGGTCGGGATATCTACCAGCCAGCTTTCAATACGTTCAATGGTCGCGGTCATCTTTTTTTCCTGGTGATGAAATACATAACTTTTCATACCCCTGTTCATAACGCGGGGTAACGATTCTGTTGACAATAGGTCTGCCCAATCGTGACGGTCAACGGCGATAATCGAAATGTTGTGCGATTATCGACGCGGTTGTTAAATTGGGGTTAATAATGTGATCGACGTGGTAAAACCAGAACAAGGAATCGCCGCGTTTTTCACCCGCGATATAGTGATGCCCCATGAACTTTTATCTTCAATAAAAGAGGGGTTGTATGAGCGAAAAAAAACCAGGTACTCTCAGCGCCCGCCAGTCTGAACACGACCCTAACTTTATGCTGTCCCTGGCGCGCGGGCTGGAAGTCCTTAACGCGTTTACCCCGCAGCGGCAGCGCCTGACCATCTCCCAGCTTAGCCAGAAAACGCAGATCTCCCGCGCGGCTGTGCGCCGCTGCCTCTATACCCTCGCCGCGCTGGGTATGGTGCATAGCCCGGATGGCCGCAGCTATGAGCTGCTCCCCCGCGTGCTGGCGGTGGGCCACGCCTACCTGGCCGGAACGCCGCTGGCGAAAGTCGCGCAGAGCGCCCTGGATAATCTGGGCAAAAACCTCGGAGAATCCTGCTCCGCCGCCACGCTGGACGGCGATAACGTCCTGTATATTGCCAGAGCGGCGGTGAATAACCTGCTCAGCGTGGATATCGGCCGCGGCAGCCGTCTGCCTGCGTGGGCCACGTCGATGGGACGCGTGCTGCTTAGCGCGTTGCCGGAAGAACAGCTTGAAGTGACACTGTCACGAGCCAATCTGATCCGCTATACCCCGTATACGCTATGCGATATGCCGGGTTTACGGCAGGAAATCACCAGAGTGCGCATGCAGGGCTACGCGCTCGCTGACCGGCAAATTGAGGTGGGATTATGTTCGCTGGCGGTACCGCTGCTCTCCCGCAGCGGCCAGGTGGTGGCGGCGCTTAACGTTGGCGTTCCGGCAGGCTATACCAACGCCGCCGCGCTGAAAGAGAAAGCCCTCGCCCCGCTACGGCGGGCGGCGATGGCGCTTTCTCTTCAGCTGTAAGGGTTAATTCAGCTCAGGCGCTTTTGCCAGACTACGCCAGATGCCGGCCGCCAGCAGCAGAAGCAGGACGCCAGCCGTCGCCAGCACGATGCTGTGCGAATGAATAAACGCCGCCTTCGCCGCTTCAAGCAGGCTTTGCGCCGGTATGGCGGGCAGCGACTGCGCCAGCTTAATCGCCTCGCTGATGGAGGACGACGCCTGCTCCGCCGCCGCGCCCTCAATTCCACCCGGCAGAACAATTGACGAGGTGTAGCTGCGGGTCAGGATCAGGCCAAACAGGGCAATCCCCAGTCCCGCGCCCAGCTCATAGGCCATGGTTTCGATGGCCCCTGCCGCCGCCGCTTTTTCCTTCGGCGCGGCGGCCATGATCGCCGAGCTGGAGGCCAACAGCGCGCTGGCGACGCTGAAGCCCAGCAGCGTCATCAGTCCCCAGGCCTGCCACTGCTGAGTACTGAAATCGGTCATCGACAGGCCGAGGAAGCTCAGGGCGCTGAGCAGCATTCCGCCGGTGGAGACCTCGCGCAGCCCCAGCCGCGATACCAGCATGCCGGCAATGGGCCCGCTGAAACCGCTCGCCACCATCACCGGCAGCATAAACAGCCCGGCTTCAAAAGGCGTTTTGCTGTGCACAAACTGCAGCTCCTGGGCCATCAGCAGTTCAAAACCCACCAGCGTAATCAGCGCGGTCATCGCCATCATCACGCCGCTTAAAATAATGCGATGGGTAAACAGGCGCATATCGACCATGGGACGCGATGCCGAGAGCTGTTTGCGCACGAACCAGAACAGCATCGCGGCGCCAGATAGTGCCACCAGCCCGGTTAACCACAGCGCCATTTGCCCTTTGAGCGCCGTTTTGGCACTAAAGACCAGCATCAAAATGGCGGCGATCAGGATTAGCGCCTGGAAAAGATTCAGCGGCTGCTCGCGCCGCGCGGGCTGACGCGGCACCATTTTGGCATTAATCGCTATCACCAGCAGGACGATCGGCACGTTGATCAGGAAAACCGATCCCCAGTAAAAATGCTCCAGCAGCATGCCGCCAACCAGCGGACCGAACGCCGCGCCGCCGGAACCGACAGCTGCCCACAGACCAAGCGCCATATTACGCTGGTGCGCCTGCGAAAAGGTGCTGCGGATCCCGGCCAGGGTCGCAGGCACGATCATTGCCGCCCCCACCGCCAGCAGCGCGCGGGATGCAATCAGCGTCTCTGCCGTGGGCGAAAACGCCGCCGCCAGCGACGCGGTGCCAAAAATACCGCTGCCGAGCAGCAGCAGCCGTTTAAAGCCGATTTTATCGCCCAATGCGCCCATAGGCAGCACCATACCGGCCATTACCAGTGAATAAATATCAATAATCCACAGCAGCTCGTTACCGCTGGTCCCCAGCGCTACGCTGAGCGTTGGCGCAGCCACGTGGAGAACAGTGGCGTCAATCGCCACCGGAATATAAACCAACAAAATCGCCATCAGCGTCAACCATTGCCGAGACATACTACTTTCCCTCAACGTTAAAACTGGACAAGTGTCCAGGAAACGGATCCTGCCGGATTGTTGAACGAGTGTCCAACTTTTTGTTACTATCGCCAAAAAAACCGGGGTCACTAACGTTATGGGCTACTTAAATCGCGATGCGCGTCGGGAAGTTATTGTGCTGGCAGCCATGCGCGTAGCGCTTCGTGGCGGGTTTAGCGCTATGACCGTCCGCCAGATTGCCGCCGAAGCCGGCGTCTCCGCCGGTCAGCTGCACCACCATTTCACCTCCGCGGGCGAGCTAAAAGCCCATGCCTTCATACGGTTGATCCGCGAAATGATGGATATGCCGCTGGTCGCCGACGACGCCACGTGGCGTGAACGCCTGTTTTCTATGGTGGGCAGCGACGACGGCAGGCTTGAGCCATACATTCGCCTGTGGCGCGAAGCGCAGCTGCTGGCCGATAGCGACAGCGATATCAAGGGGGCCTATCTGCTCACCATGAACATGTGGCATGAAGAGACCCTGAAGATCATCCGCCAGGGAACCGCTGCCGGTGAGTTTAAGCCAAGGGACGATATGGAAAGCATTGCCTGGCGGCTCATTGCTCTCGTCTGCGGCCTCGACGGTATTTATGCGCTGGGAATGCAGGAAATAGATGATGCCGCCTTCAATCGGCATATCAATTATTCTATCTCGATGGAACTTTTTTAATTTTAAGTTACATTTAGTAACAAATAATCCTGAGCTAATATTCGCGCGTCTTCTTTCGGCGCGCTTTTCTTATCTATTCTTCATTTATTACAACAGATACATCCCCATCCCTGATTTTATTTCTTTTATTAATTTGCTGTTTTACCAGTTTATTCTTTTTTGACGGGTTACTGTTCATTCGAGGGCAATATGCTGAGCAAAAATGAGAAAAAGAATCATTATCTTTTAAAAGAGTGGAAACCAGAAAATGCGGCGTTTTGGGAGAATAAGGGAAAGCAAATAGCGCGCAGAAATCTTTGCATTTCCGTAGGTTGTTTGCTACTCGCCTTTTGCGTCTGGATGCTATTCAGCGCCGTCGCCGTCAATCTCAATAAAGTCGGATTTAATTTCACCACCGATCAGCTCTTTTTATTAACCGCTCTGCCCTCGCTTTCCGGCGCAATATTACGCGTCCCCTACTCCTTTATGGTACCTATATTTGGCGGGCGCTACTGGACGGTATTAAGCACGATTATTCTGGTGGTGCCCTGTATCTGGCTGGGTATCGCCATTCAAAACCCCGCTACTCCATTCTGGGTATTTATCACCATTGCCCTGCTGTGCGGTTTTGCCGGTGCGAACTTTGCTTCCAGCATGGGAAATATCAGTTTTTTCTTTCCCAAAGCGAAACAGGGCAGCGCGCTGGGTATCAACGGCGGCCTCGGCAATCTCGGCGTCAGCGTGATGCAGATGATCGCGCCGGCGGCGATTTTTCTCCCCATCTTCGCTTTTCTTGGCATCCATGGCGTGCCTCAGGAGGATGGCTCTCTTCTCGCGCTGAGCAACGCCGCCCTCGTCTGGGTTCCGCTGCTGGTGATAGCCACCTTCGCCGCCTGGGTAGGAATGAACGACATCGCCAGCTCAAAGGCTTCGATTCGCGAGCAGCTGCCGGTGCTGAAACGCCCGCATATGTGGCTGCTGAGCCTGCTCTATCTGGCCACCTTTGGCTCGTTTATCGGCTTCTCCGCCGGTTTCGCCATGCTGGCGAAAACGCAGTTCCCTGATGTTAACATCCTTAAGCTGGCCTTCTTCGGGCCGTTTATCGGCGCGCTGGCGCGTTCTTTCGGCGGGATTATATCCGACCGTCTCGGCGGCGTACGGGTCACGCTGGTGAACTTTGTGCTGATGGCGCTGTTCACCGGCCTGCTGTTTCTCACCCTCCCCGGCAGCGGCTCAGGCAGTTTTCTCGCCTTTTACGTGGTGTTTATGGGGCTGTTCCTGACCGCCGGTCTCGGCAGCGGTTCCACCTTCCAGATGATCGCCGTGATCTTTCGCCAAATCACCCTCGACAGCGTGAAGAAACGCGGCGGCAGCGACGAACAGGCCCAGCACGAAGCGGTGACCGACACCGCGGCGGCGCTCGGCTTTATCTCCGCCATCGGCGCGATTGGTGGCTTCTTTATCCCTAAAGCCTTCGGTACCTCGCTGGCGATGACCGGCTCCCCGGTCGGGGCGATGAAGGTCTTCCTGGTTTTCTACGTGGTTTGCGTGCTGGTGACCTGGCTGGTCTACGGCCGTCGTAAACCGGCAAAACAATAACGGCATATTCATCGGGTGGCGGCTGACGCCCTATCCGGCCTGGGGATCGTACGGTCTTTTCAGGCCGGACATTATCGGAGCAGGAGGAAGGTCATGAGTAAACTACTGGATCGCTTTCGCTACTTTAAGCAGAAAGGCGAGAGCTTTGCCAACGGCCACGGTCAGGTGTACAACACCAACCGCGACTGGGAAGACAGCTACCGTCAGCGCTGGCAGTTCGACAAAATCGTCCGCTCAACGCACGGCGTGAACTGCACAGGCTCCTGCAGCTGGAAAATTTACGTCAAAAACGGGCTGGTCACCTGGGAAACTCAGCAAACGGACTACCCCCGCACCCGCCCGGACCTGCCCAACCACGAACCCCGCGGCTGCCCGCGCGGCGCAAGCTACTCCTGGTACCTCTACAGCGCTAACCGCCTGAAGTATCCGCTGGCGCGCAAGCGGCTGATTGCCCTATGGCGCGAAGCGCTGGCTCAGCACCCGGACCCGGTGCAGGCGTGGGACAGCATCATGCAGGACCCGGTCAAAACCCTCAGCTACAAGCAGGTACGCGGCAAAGGCGGGTTTATCCGTTCAAGCTGGAAGGAGCTGAACCAGCTGATTGCCGCCGCCAACGTCTGGACCATCAAAAACTACGGCCCGGACCGCGTGGCGGGCTTTTCGCCGATCCCGGCGATGTCGATGGTCTCTTACGCCGCCGGCACCCGGTATCTGTCGCTGCTCGGCGGCACCTGCCTGAGCTTCTACGACTGGTACTGCGACCTTCCCCCCGCCTCGCCAATGACCTGGGGCGAGCAGACCGACGTTCCCGAGTCCGCCGACTGGTACAACTCCAGCTATATTATCGCCTGGGGCTCCAACGTCCCGCAGACCCGAACCCCGGACGCCCACTTCTTTACGGAAGTGCGCTACAAGGGCACCAAAACCATCGCGATTACCCCGGACTTTTCGGAGGTAGCCAAGCTCAGCGACCAGTGGCTGGCGCCGAAACAGGGTACCGACAGCGCGCTAGCCATGGCGATGGGCCACGCGATCCTCAAAACGTTTCACCTTGATAACCCGAGCGATTATTTCCTCAACTACTGCCGCACCTACACCGATATGCCGATGCTGGTGATGCTTGAGCGTCGCGAGGAGGGTTTCTACGTTCCCGGCAGGATGGTCCGCGCCGCCGATCTGGTTGACGGGCTGGGCGAAAGCAATAACCCGGAGTGGAAAACCGTCGCCTATAACAGCGCTGGTGAACTGGTGGCACCCAACGGTTCGATTGGCTTCCGCTGGGGAGAGAAAGGCAAATGGAACCTTGAACAGCAGGCCGCCGGGCAAGCCATTGAACTCAAACTATCGCTGCTGGATAGCCGTGACGACGTGGTGACGGTGGGCTTTCCCTACTTCGGCGGCAACGAAAACCCGCACTTTCGCAGCATCAAGCAGGATCCGGTGACGCTGCATCAGCTGCCGGTTAAGCAGCTCCCGCTGGCCAACGGTGAATCTGGCCTGGTGGTTAGCGTCTACGATCTGATTCTCGCCAACTACGGACTCGATCGCGGTTTAGACGATCCCAACGCCGCGCAGGACTTCAGTGAGATGAAAGCCTATACCCCGGCTTGGGCCGAACAGATTACCGGCGTCCCGCGCCAGCACATCGAGCAGATCGCCCGTGAATTTGCCGATACCGCGCATAAAACCCACGGACGGTCGATGATTATCCTCGGCGCCGGCGTCAACCACTGGTACCACATGGATATGAACTACCGGGGGATGATCAATATGCTGGTGTTCTGCGGCTGCGTCGGCCAGAGCGGCGGCGGCTGGTCGCACTATGTCGGCCAGGAGAAGCTGCGTCCGCAAACCGGCTGGCTGCCGCTGGCGTTCGCCCTTGACTGGAATCGTCCGCCGCGCCAGATGAACAGCACCTCCTTTTTTTACAATCACGCCAGCCAGTGGCGCTATGAAAAGCTGACCGCCCGGGAGCTGCTGTCGCCGCTGGCCGATGCCAGCCAATTCAGCGGCCATCTGATCGACTTTAACGTTCGCGCCGAGCGCATGGGCTGGCTGCCCTCCGCGCCGCAGCTGGGCGTCAACCCGCTGACCATCAAGGCGCAGGCCGCCGCGGCCGGACTGACTCCCGCCGACTACACCGCCCGGGCGCTGAAGTCCGGCGAGATCCGCTTCGCCTGCGAACAGCCGGATAACGGCAAAAATCATCCGCGTAATCTGTTTATCTGGCGCTCCAACCTGCTGGGCTCTTCCGGCAAGGGCCACGAGTATATGCTCAAATATCTGCTGGGCACCGACAGCGGTATTCAGGGCGATGAGCTGGGCGCCAGCGATGACGTGAAGCCCGAAGAGGTGGAGTGGCAGACCGCGGCCATCGAAGGCAAGCTCGACCTGCTGGTGACGCTCGATTTCCGCATGTCCAGTACCTGCCTGTTCTCCGATATCGTTCTGCCGACCGCCACCTGGTATGAAAAAGACGATATGAACACCTCGGATATGCATCCGTTTATCCACCCGCTCTCCGCCGCCGTTGACCCGGCGTGGGAGGCGAAAAGTGACTGGGAAATTTACAAAGATATCGCCAAAACCTTCTCCGAGGTCTGCGTCGGCCACCTCGATAAAGAGACCGACGTTGTGCTGGTGCCGCTGCAGCACGACTCCCCGGCGGAGCTGTCGCAGCCCTTCGACGTGCTGGACTGGCGGAAAGGAGAATGCGAGCTGACGCCGGGTAAAACCGCGCCGTCGATTGCCGTCGTTGAGCGCGATTATCCGGCGACCTATGAGCGCTTTACCTCCCTCGGGCCGCTGCTCGACAAACTGGGCAACGGCGGTAAAGGCATCACCTGGAACACCCAGAACGAGGTCGACTTCCTCGGCAAGCTTAACTACGTCAAGCTTGATGGCCCGGCCAAAGGTCGCCCGCGCATCGACAGCGCCATTGACGCCTCGGAAGTGATCCTCGCCCTCGCCCCGGAAACCAACGGCCAGGTGGCGGTCAAAGCCTGGCAAGCGCTCGGCGAGTTTACCGGCCGCGAGCATACGCACCTGGCGCTGAATAAAGAGGATGAAAAAATTCGCTTCCGCGATATTCAGGCCCAGCCGCGCAAAATTATCTCCAGCCCGACCTGGTCCGGCCTCGAGAGCGAGCATGTTTCCTACAACGCCGGCTATACCAACGTCCACGAGCTGATCCCCTGGCGCACCCTCTCCGGCCGCCAGCAGCTATATCAGGATCACCCCTGGATGCGCGCCTTTGGCGAAAGCCTGGTGGTTTATCGTCCGCCCATTGACACCCGCAGCGTCAGCCAGATGAAAGCGATTCCGGCTAACGGCTTCCCGGAAAAAGCGCTCAATTTCCTGACGCCGCACCAGAAATGGGGCATCCACTCCACCTACAGCGAAAACCTGCTGATGCTGACCCTGTCGCGCGGCGGGCCGATCGTGTGGATCAGCGAAACCGACGCTCGCGAGCTGGGTATTGAAGATAACGACTGGATCGAGGCCTTCAACGCCAACGGCGCGCTCACCGCCCGCGCGGTGGTCAGCCAGCGCGTACCGCCGGGGATGACCATGATGTACCACGCGCAGGAGCGCCTGATGAATATTCCGGGCTCGGAAGTCACCGGACGGCGCGGCGGGATCCATAACTCGGTCACCCGCGTGTGCCCGAAACCGACCCATATGATTGGCGGCTACGCCCAGCTGGCTTACGGTTTCAACTACTACGGCACCGTCGGCTCCAACCGCGACGAGTTCATCATGATCCGCAAAATGAAAAATATTGACTGGCTGGATGACGAAGGTCGCGATGGGGTACAGGAGGCGAAAAAATGAAAATACGTTCACAGGTCGGTATGGTTCTCAATCTCGATAAATGCATCGGCTGCCACACCTGTTCCGTCACCTGTAAAAACGTCTGGACCGGACGCGAAGGGATGGAATACGCCTGGTTTAACAACGTCGAAACCAAACCGGGCATCGGCTATCCGAAAAACTGGGAAGATCAGGAGGTGTGGGAAGGCGGCTGGGTGCGCGATGTTAATGGCAAAATACGCCCGCGTCTGGGCGGCAAAATGGGCGTCATCACCAAAATTTTCGCCAATCCGGTGATACCGCAGATCGACGACTACTATGAACCCTTTACCTTTGATTACCAGCATCTGCACAACGCGCCGGAGGGAAAACACCTGCCCACCGCCCGTCCGCGTTCGCTTATCGACGGCAAGCGGATGGATAAAATCATCTGGGGCCCCAACTGGGAAGAGCTGCTCGGCGGCGAGTTTGAAAAGCGCGCCCGCGACCGTAACTTCGACAAGATTCAGAAGGAGATGTACGGCCAGTTTGAAAATACCTTCATGATGTATCTGCCGCGCCTGTGCGAGCACTGCCTGAACCCGAGCTGCGTCGCCACCTGCCCCAGCGGCGCCATCTACAAGCGTGAAGAAGACGGCATCGTGCTGATCGACCAGGACAAATGCCGCGGCTGGCGTCTGTGCATCAGCGGCTGCCCGTACAAGAAAATCTACTTCAACTGGAAAAGCGGCAAATCGGAGAAGTGCATCTTCTGCTACCCGCGTATCGAGTCCGGACAGCCCACCGTCTGTTCCGAAACCTGCGTGGGACGTATCCGCTACCTCGGCGTGCTGTTGTACGACGCCGACCGCATTGAAGAGGCGGCCAGCACCGAGCGCGAAACCGACCTCTACGAGCGGCAGTGCGAGGTGTTCCTCAACCCCCACGACCCGGCGGTGATTGAAGAAGCGCTGAAACAGGGGATTCCACAAAACGTGATTGATGCCGCCCAGCGCTCGCCGGTGTACAAAATGGCGATGGACTGGAAGCTGGCGCTGCCGCTGCATCCGGAATACCGCACCCTACCAATGGTCTGGTACGTGCCGCCGCTGTCGCCGATTCAGTCCTACGCCGACGCCGGCGGTCTGCCGAAAAGCGACGGCGTGCTTCCGGCCATCGAAAGCCTGCGCATTCCGGTGCAGTATCTCGCCAATATGCTCAGCGCGGGCGATACCGGCCCGGTACTGCGCGCGCTGAAGCGCATGATGGCGATGCGTCACTACATGCGCTCGCAAACGGTGGAAGGCGTCACCGATACTCGCGCCATCGAGGAGGTGGGCCTGAGCGTTGAGCAGGTCGAGGAGATGTACCGTTATCTGGCGATCGCCAACTACGAGGACCGCTTCGTGATCCCGACCAGCCACCGCGAAATGGCGCGCGACGCCTTCCCCGAGCGCAACGGCTGCGGCTTTACCTTCGGCGACGGCTGCCACGGCTCCGACACCAAATTCAACCTGTTCAACAGTAGCCGCATTGACGCCATCAACATCACCGAAGTACGCGATAAAGCGGAGGGGGAATAATGCAAATCCTCAAAGCGATCGGTCTGCTGATGGAGTACCCGGATGAGTTTCTTTGGCAGTGCAAGGACGAGGTGCTGAGCATGGTGCGTCACGACGCCCCTGTGCTCAACGACTTCGCCGCGGAGATGCTGAATGCCCCGCTGCTGGACAAGCAGGCCGAATGGTGCGAAGTGTTCGACCGGGGCCGCGCTACGTCGCTGCTGCTGTTTGAACACGTGCACGCCGAGTCTCGCGACCGCGGTCAGGCAATGGTCGACCTGCTCGCTCAGTATGAAAAGGCGGGCCTGGTGCTCAACTGTCGCGAACTTCCCGACCACCTGCCGCTGTATCTGGAATACCTCAGCATCCTGCCGGAAAACGACGCGCGCGAAGGTCTGCACAACGTCGCGCCGATTCTGGCGCTGCTGGGCGGGCGGCTGAAGCAGCGCGGTGTCCCCTGGTATCAGCTGTTTGACGCCCTGCTCAGCCTCGGCGGGATCCCGCTTTCAAGTGACAGTGTCACGCAGCAGATCAACAACGAGCCCCGCGATGACACCCGCCAGGCGCTGGATGCGGTCTGGGAAGAAGAACAGGTGAAATTTATCGAAGACAACGCCACGGCCTGTGACAGCTCACCGTTACAGCAATATCAACGACGCTTTAGCCAGGACGTGGCGCCGCAGTACGTCGACGTCAGCGCGGGAGGCCCGAAATGATACAGTATCTGAACGTCTTTTTTTACGACATCTACCCCTACATCTGCGCGACGGTCTTTTTTCTCGGCAGCTGGCTGCGCTATGACTACGGCCAGTACACCTGGCGCGCCTCCTCCAGCCAGATGCTGGATAAACGCGGGATGGTGATCTGGTCGAATCTGTTCCATATCGGCATACTCGGCATTTTCTTTGGCCATCTGTTCGGCATGTTAACGCCGCACTGGATGTATGCCTGGTTTTTACCCATTGCGGTCAAGCAGCAGATGGCGATGGTGCTCGGCGGCGTCTGCGGCGTCCTGACGCTGATTGGCGGCGCCGGTTTGCTCTGGCGTCGTTTGACCAACCAGCGCGTTCGCGCCACCTCGACCGCGCCGGATATCATCATCATGAGCATTCTGCTGATTCAGTGCCTGCTCGGGCTGAGCACCATCCCTTTCTCGGCGCAGTATCCGGACGGCAGTGAAATGATGAAGCTGGTGGGCTGGGCGCAGGGCATCGTCACCTTCCGCGGCGGCTCGTCAGAAATGCTCAGCGGCGTGGCCTTTGTTTTCCGCGTGCATCTGGTGCTGGGGATGACGATTTTCCTGCTGTTCCCGTTCACCCGGCTGGTTCACGTCTGGAGCGCGCCGTTTGAATATTTCACCCGCCGCTACCAGGTGGTACGTTCAAGACGCTGAGCAAAATCCGCAATCATCCCGGGTCGCGGCAAAAACGCCTAACCCGGGCGACAGGAGCGCCCCGTAGCCCGGCTAAGCGTAGCGCAAGCCGGGTAACATCCCCGTTTGACAGTCATCCCTTATCCAGCCAACGGTTCCTGTACGATATTTATTTTCCGGCCTCGGGATGGGTATCAAACGCCGCCATCACCGCCGCCAGCTCCGCTTCGCTAAAGCCGTATTTGGCATCATCCACGCCGAGGCCAAAACGCGTTTGCAGCGCCTCATACAGCGCCGGAACGTCCGCTAAATCGAGCTTTTCGACAACGTGGTTTTTATCCCAATGGGTAAAGTGGAAATTGGTCAGCGTCATTTTGCCGCCGTCCGGCAAGTGGCGGCACATCAGCAGATGATGGCGGAAGTGCGACTGCGGCCAGTGCGCCGACCAGAAGTTGCCCATCACATAGTCGGAAGCGTACTGGCGACCTAAATCAAAATGGTACATCGACTGCCAGTGGCCGTGATGGCTGAACTGCAGCGCCCACTCTTCCCCTTCGTAAATCAGGCGATATTCGCCGTGCGGGGTGGATTGTTCTATATCCGCCAGCAGCTTAATCGGCGCGGTCAAGGTCTGGCCGCCGAAACCAACGTCGGCAATCCAGCGTTCCCCCTCCACCTCCACCAGCAGCAGCCGATGGGTACGCGGCGGCATATGCGGCGGATTGGCCAGCACCACGCGCCCCAGAAGGCTGCGCACGGGAAAGCCGATCTCGCGCAGCGCTCTCTCCAGCAGGCCGTTTTGCTCGAAGCAGTAGCCGCCGCGACGACCGTGAATCAGCTTCTCTTCGAGGGTGCGATCGTCGAGATGTATCTCTCTGGGCAGCAGCACATCCAGATTTTCAAAGGGGATCGCGCCGTTATGGTGAATATGCAGTTCGCGCAGGGTGTGAAGTGAAACGTCCGGGGTGCCCGTCCAGCCCAGACGAGAAAAATAGGCGCTTAAAAAGGGACTCATCAATGCCTCCAGCAATCGGTGTCCGACATTTATAGCCTGTTTTTCTCGCCTGACCAGCTATTTTGTGCGATCGTATTTATCCGCGCGTGCCCCGCTGCATCAGCGCCAGCGCGCAGAGCATCAGCCCCAGACCGGTAAAGAGCGTCAGCGATGCCATTGCCATTCCCTCTCCCGCCGAGCCCTGCTCAAACTGGCGCCAGATAAACACCGAGACGGTTTGCGTCCCGGCCGGCGCAAGCAGCAACGAGGTCACCAGCTCGCGGGAGGCAACGGCGAACACCATCAGCATCGCCGCCAGCAGCGCCGGGAAGACCAGCGGCAGAACGATCAGACGCAGCGCCTGTAGGGCCGTCGCCCCATGTACCCTTGCCGCAGGCTCAAGATTATTGCCAAGCTGGCGCAGCGCGCTGCCGACGTAGCGTACCGGCCAGGGTAGCAGGAGACAACTGTAGGAGAGCAGCAGCATAAACCAGCTGTTGTAGGGGGAAAGCGGCCAGAACGGCTGATTCCACAACAGAATCAACCCGACGCCCACCACCACGCCCGGCAGCGCCGCCGGCAGCAGCGATAAGGCATCGACTATCGCGCTCCCCTTGATTTTTTGCACCACAACCAGCCAGGCGGCGAGCAGCCCCACCAGCCCAACAACCCCAGCCGAAGCCAGCGCCAGCGAAAGGCTGGTTGCCAGTGCCGACAGCGCGTCGCCCTGCTGAGCAAACAGCGCGGCAAAATGGCGAAGGGTAACGTTGTCAGCGTGGATACCGCCCGACAGCGTGCTCATCAGGCTGGTCAGCACCATCGACGCGCCCGGCATCACCACCGCCAGCCCCCCGACGCCCGCCATCACTAGCACCGCCGGAAGCGTCAGCCAGCCCAACTCCGCCCCGCTATTCTCTCCCGGCTTGCCGGTGACGCTGGTGACCTCTTTATCGCCAGTCAGCCGTTTTTGCAGCCACCAGGCCAGCAGCGCCACCGCGATCAGCAGCAGCGAAAGCAGCGACGCGCCGGGCAGATCGACAGGCCAGTCGGCGAGCTTACTCTCAATGCCTACGGTCAGCATGACCAGCCCCGCCCGCGAACCCAGGGCCGCCGGAACGCCGTACTCTTCAATGGCCAGGGTAAACGCCAGCAGCATCCCCGCCGCCAGGGCCGGAGAAAGCATCGGCAGCGTGATGTGCCAGAACGCTCGCCAGGCGCTGGCGCCGTGCACCCGGGCGACAATCGCCAGCCGCTGACCGCTGGCCAACAGGCTGCGCGAGACGGCGAAGTAGACCACCGGAAAGATATTGAGGGTCATCACCAACACGATCCCGATGCGGCTAAAAAGCAGATCGTTGAGATCCCAGCCGGTCAGCTGCTGGAGATAGCCATGACTTTGCAGCATCAGCATCCACGACAGCGCGGCAATATAGGGCGGCGTCAGAAACGGGATCAGAAAAAGCAGATCCCACAGCCGCGGCAGCGGGATAGTAAACAATCCGCGCAAGACGCCCAGCGGTAGACCGATGACCACGCTCATCAGCGCCACGCCGCAGGCCACCCACAGGGTACCGCCGAGCATCGTCGGCAGCTGCGGGTCGGCAATCAGCGTTGATACACCGCTAAACGCGCCGCCCAGCGAACCGGCGCTAAACTGGGGAAAAATTGCCTGGAGGACAATAAACAGCAGCGGCAATGCCACCAGCACCAGCAGCGCCGCCAGCGTGCCCGCTGAAATAAGTCTCTGTTTCACGGTATTTTCCTGGATACGATCTTACCCGGCTCGCGCTGCGCTTAGCCGGGCTACCGGGCACAGCCGTCTGCGGTCCGGTAGCCCGGACAGACGCGCCAGCGCCGCCTCCGGGGAATGTGCCCGGGCTGATGCCCAGGCGTTGCGTCTTCCCGGCTCGCGCTACGCTTAGCCGGGCTACGAGGTCACAGCCGTCTGCGGTCCGGTAGCCCGGACAGGCGCGCCAGCGCCGCCTCCGGGGAATGTGCCCGGGCTGATGCCCAGGCGTTGCGTCTTCCCGGCTCGCGCTGCGCTTAGCCGGGCTACGGGGTCACAGCCGTCTGCGGTCCGGTAGCCCGGACAGGCGCGCCTGCGCCGCCTCCGGGGAAAGTGCCCGAGCCAACTTTCGAAGCCCGGGGGAAAAGTCGGTTTACTGGGCGAAAAGCGTATTAAAGCGGGAAAGCACCGCGCTACGTTCGCTATTGCCATCGCCTGCGGTCGGCAGAATTTTCAGCTCGTTGAGCAGCGGGCGCTTCGCCGGAATATCGCTGCGGGCGGGCATAAGCCAGGCGTCGGCGACCAGCGCCTGGCCTTCCGGCGACAGCACATAATCAACGAAGGCTTTTGCGTCGTCAGCATGCTGGCTGGTTTTGAGGATCATCATCGGCCGCGGTGCAATGACCGTGCCGCTGGCCGGGAAAATCACCTTTAGCGATTCGCCCTGATGGATATTGCCGTAAGAGACATAATCAACCGCGCCGAATACCGCCGCTTTCGCCCCCTGCATCACCGGCGTCACCGCCTGGGCGTTCGGCCCGCTGACCACCATGCCATTCTTCTTTAACGCATCAAATAGCGCCCAGGCTTTATCGCCCATGCCATTCTGTAACCCGATCAGCAAATCCAGCGACGCGCCGGAAAGCGCCGGGTCCGGCGTCGTCACTTTGTCTTTGAACGCCGCTTCGGTCAGGTCGCGCCACTCTTTCGGCTCCGGAGTGCCGCTTTTGGTATTCCAGACGATCCCCAGGGCCGAAATACCCTGAGCAACGTAATCGGCGGATTTCAGGTTCGCCGGGACCTTATCGGCATTGGCACTCTGATACGGCAGCAGCCAGCCGCGGTGATGCAAATCTTCCGCCGTATCCCACGAGGCGGAAATCAGCACATCCGCCTGCGGGTTAGCCTGCTCGGCCTCGAGACGCGCCATCACCTTACCGGTGGTGGCCTGGAAAATATTCACCTTAACGCCGGTTTTCTTCTCATAGCCGCTGGCAAGGCTTTTCGCCAGCGAGCCCGGCCCGGCGGTGTAGACGGTGAGCGCCTGGGCGCTGGAGATCGTGGTGGCGGACAACATCATCGCGAGCGCGGCTCCTTTGGTAACGGTGATAACGGTTTTCATACGGATTCCCCTGAGGTTGAAGTCACGGCGCGGACGGCGGCAATGCAGCCCGCAGATAAATGAATAATCTTGTCGGCCAGCAGTTCGGCTTCGCGACGGTCGTGGGTGACGTAGACAGCAGTGATGCCCAGCTGGCGCAGCAGGCGGCTCATTTCGAGGCACAGCGACTCGCGCAGCTCGCTGTCGAGATTGGAGAGCGGCTCATCGAACAGCAGCACGCGCGGTTCTGCGACGATGGCGCGGGCCAGCGCAACGCGCTGCTGCTGACCGCCGGAAAGGCCCGACGGTTTGCGGTCGGCGAAGCCGCTGAGACCGACCATCGCCAGCGCCTCCTCGACCCGTTGCTGTCGCTGCTGACGCCCGACGCCGCGCATACGCAGCGGGAAAGCCACGTTCTGCGCCGCCGTCATGTGCGGCCACAGGGCGTAATCCTGAAAGACCATGCCGAGATCGCGCTGCTCCGACGGCAAGCCCCAGCCGGTTTTCGCCACCAGGCGATCGCCAAAGTGAATGCTGCCGCTGGCGGGTACGGTTAATCCGGCGAGCAGGCGCAGCAGCGTGCTTTTACCGCAGCCAGAAGGCCCCAGCAGCGCAACAATGCTGCCCGCATCGATATGCAGATCAATCTGATTAAGCACGGTGTGGGCGCCGAAGGCGAAAGAAACGCCGTCGAGTTTAATGCTGGTAAGCGCGCGCATTATCGCCCTCCCGTCGGGAAAGCGAGGCTCTGCCCGCGGTCAACATCCGCCGGCGCGCGCTCACCTGAGACAAATTCAGGGGAGCTAACATATTGTTATCCTCTTTGGGACTTAGTGACGCCGACTATAGGGACCCTCGATGACGTATTGATTACATTTTCATTGCGGATTAACGTGTTGTCTGGCATCAGACCCATTTACCAAGGAACGCATATGAGCCGTTTTCGCCACGTGGAACTTCAGTACGCCAGTCGCCTGCTCAACCATGGCCCAACAATTTTGATAACCAGCTATGACGCCCACTCTCAACGCCGCAACGTCATGGCCGCCGCGTGGTCGATGCCGGTGGAGTTCGCTCCGCCGAGGCTGGCCATCGTGGTAGATAAAAGCGCCTGGACGCGGGAAATTATTGAGCGCAACGGCGCATTTGGCATCGTCGTTCCCGGCGTCGAGGCCGCCAGTTGGACCTACGCGGTCGGCAGCATCAGCGGACGCGATGAGGATAAATTTAACGCTTACGGCATCCCGGTCGTGCAAGGTCCGGAGCTGGGCTTGCCGCTGATTGAAGAGAAGTGTCTTGCATGGATGGAGTGCCGACTGCTGCCGGCAACGGCGGCTCAGGAGCAGTACGATACGCTGTTTGGCGAAGTGGTTTCCGCCGCCGCCGATGAGCGCGCGTTCGTCAGCGGACGCTGGCAGTTCGACGACGATAAGATCAATACCCTCCATCATCTCGGCACCGGCAACTTTGTTGCCAGCGGCCGCCACGTCCGCGCCAATACCCCGGAAGAATAGCCCCGCTCGCCTCCGGGGCAATTCTTCACCACCCTGCGCGTCTCTCCCGGGGGCGGCGCACAGCGCCTTGCCCGGGCTACCGGACCGCAGACCGCTGAGGGCGCGTAGATACTGTGAACGCCTGCAACCATTTTTAGTTGCCGATACTTTCTCCGGCTCCCGGATGACAGGCACACCAACGACAGCACTCTCTGGTGCTGTCGTTTTTTCTCAGGGAACGTTGTTACGCTATCAACAGCTCATGCTGTGAGGCATCGAACGCCTTTCCTGACTTCAGTACTCCATAAGCCACCTGCGCCAGCTTTCGCATCATCGCCCCTATGATGACTTTTGCCCGCTTTCCGCTCTCTTCCAGCCTTTTCCTGAACGCTTTTCCCCACGCCGTATGGTACAGCGCCGATAACGCTGGCATGTATAACGCCTTGCGCAGTTGAACCGGCCCCGCTTTGCTCATCCGGCTCGCCCGCATCACGCTGCTGCCCGACTCATGCTGCACCGGCGTCAGTCCTGCATACGCCGCGAACTGCCGCGCTG